>JAFVFM010000197.1 GCA_017475415.1 Solobacterium sp. | reverse complement strand
TGGGTGATACAAAACCAAATTGATGCATTGGCACATTCTGTCATTGCCACACCTGGTGGTACTGGCGCTGTTTCTAGTGCCTTTACTACCTTCTTAGATGAAGGCGAAACAATAATCTTACCAGATATCGCATGGGGCTCTTATACTTTAATGGCTAGTGAAAACAATTTGAATACTGCCTTCTATACCTTATTTGAAGATGACCATTTTAATCTATCTTCTTTAAAAGAATGTATAGAAAAAGTCATGCAGAAACAAGATCGCATTCTTTTTGTGATCAATGATCCTTGTCATAATCCAACTGGCTACACTATGCAAAGAAAAGAATGGGAAGAGCTTATTCAATATTTAAATAGCCTACCTAAGAATAAACATTTTATTATTTTAAATGACATCGCTTATATCGATTACGCCTATTCTGAAGATAAGGGACGTCATTATCTTTCTACTTTCAATTCCTTCGATGAAAATATTCTAGCTTTAATTGCCTTTAGTACATCAAAAACTTTAACCTCTTATGGTTTACGTTGTGGTGCAGCAATCATCTTAGCGAAGAAGAAAGATGATGTTCGAGATGTAGAAATTATTTTGGAAAAGAAAGCACGTGCAACTTGGAGTAATATACCAAATGCCGCAATGGAGAATTTCACATGGATTGTACAAGAAAATCGTGAAGCATTCTTAAAAGAAAAGGAAAAATATGTAAACTTACTCAAAGAGCGCTCTGACCTCTTCATCGAAGAAGCGAAAGCTTGTGATTTAGATTATTATCCTTATCATGAAGGCTTCTTTATTACTTTAAAAATGAAGGATAATGCATATCGCGATCAACTGCATGAAGTATTATTAAGAAATCATATTTATACTGTACAAGTAAATAAGGGCATACGCTTAGCGATATGCTCATTGCCAATAGAAAAAGTTAAAGGTCTAGCAAAAAAAATCAAGGAACTTGAAGGAGAGATTCACTAATGCCCGCAGCAACGACACACATAGAATTTTCAAAAGAAGTCTTGGAGAAATTAAGGCTACAGGAAAAAAAGAGAATCAAGAATATACATATGTATTATCTCGGCTCACAAGGCCCTGATATGTTGTTCTTTTCTCGTGCCTCTATCTTACCTGGTTCCTTAAAACCATATGGCAATCTGATGCATGACGAAAAAGTCTATGAAGTCATTTATTTCTTTGAACAATTCGCCGGTAAAGATCCTGATTTAAATAGTTATATTAGTGGTTATCTTTGTCATTACGCTTTAGACTCCTTAGCCCACCCTTTAATCAATGCAGTAGCACGCTATAGGCATAATGAAGAAGGTTTAAATGAAAGTGAAAGTCATATTATTTCCGAAGGAGATATTGATGTTTGGTTACTCCATCAAAGAGGAAGAAAGATATCTTCTTATTCTGTTTTCGATGAAGTAGTAGTGGATAAGAATAGCCGAGAAAAGTTAGCGAAAATGTATCATTATATGTTCGAAAAAGTATTCCAAGTAGATATACCTATTCGTAAAATTAGTGATTCCATTAATGACATCGCAAATCTCACAAAATTACTTTATCCAACAAAAAAGAATTATGACCGTGCCTATAAATTAGAATCTTTATTCTCTATGCCCCACTGCTTTAGTGGCATGATACTTTACAATCATAACGATACAACTGTACTCAATTTGAATCATCAGAAATACCCTTTAGCTTATGATCATTCACAAACCATTTCTGCCTCCTTCCCTCAACTCTATGGTAAAGCAATCTTCCTTGCGAAAAGATTAATTGAAGGTCATGCAGAGGAAGATTTCCAAAACAATTTCAATGGTGTACCAAAAGAAGTATATGAAGAAGAAAAAAATAACGCCTAATGCAGTGCGTTATTTTCATTTTTAATTATCTGTTTCTGCCCATTCTGGAATAACATTTTCACCTCTACGAATCAGAATTGTTTTTTGATAATCTGTTTGATTCAAGAAACGAAGTACATCATTTACTTCTTCTTCATTACAACCAACCAATACTTTCACATCCAATTCTTTCGCTAATATATCCGCCGCTACAACAAGAGCTGTAATGGTATAGCGAGACATAGAACCTAAATATAAAGATACTCCTTCCCCACTAATGGATTTCGTATCCGTAATATGACCATAGTCAACAGGATAAACTAAATTCGAAAAAACAGGATGAATTTCTCCTTTTTTTCTTGAAATTGTAAACCCACTTGATAGAAAGAGTGTATCGACTTTCTGCCAAAAGTAAGCATTGTTTTGATAATTCTGCATAATCAAGATACTCCGTTATTTAGAAAATTATACACTTTTTTCTTGTTATATGCAATACTTTTCATTTTAATGAAACAATTTTCATTTTTATACTTTTACATTTTCTCTAGTAATATCTTTTAAGTTATGACATCCAGTCATACGCATGGTTTCAATAAGTTGGCGATGATATAAATCAATTGTTTCTTCTAATTGACCCTTGATATTCGCTAAAGCGAAAGGCCTGCCTACTAATACGCCATCTGCTCCTAGTGCTAAACATTTAAAGACATCCATCCCACTGCGTATACCACCATCTACTAATATTGTCATTTTGCCTTTAAATTCCTGAGCGATTTCTTCTAAAGCTTCAACACCGGAAATCGCATCATCCAATACACGACCACCATGATTGCTGACGACAATTGCTGAAGCACCTGCTTCATAAGCCACCTTAGCTGCATGTATATTTAAAACACCTTTCACAATAAATGGGGCATGAATTTGATCAATAACATATTGTAAACTTTCCACATTTTTGTTTTCTACAGGATACTCTGCCTTACGTAATAAAGGTAAACCTGCAGCGTCCACATCCATTGCTAAGGCATCATATTTTAATCCCTCAATTGCCTTTAAGCGTAAATCAATACCTTCTTTTATCCAAGGCTTCATGGTTAAAATGCCTTTGCCTTCTAATTCATTTATAGCAAAAGAAGGCTTAATGAAAAATTCTTCTGCATTTACACCATCTCCTGTAAATGCACGTATCCCCTTCTTAATACATGTTTCTAATAATTTCACATTATAATCATAATCACTAATCGGATATCCATAATTTCCTTCTATACTCGCTAGTGGTGCTGCAAATATTGGCATGCTTAAATCTATGCCTAATATATTTGTTTTCGTAGAAATCGGGCCATCATCCACGCAAACATCCATAATGAGCTTAATCTTCTGCATCATCTCTACATTACGCATAAATGCACGGCCACTATCCTTGCCGCCTAAGCCTGGTATTTCACCAGCACAAACAATACCATTACAAACCTTACACTCCCTACATTTCATCCCTATTTCCATCCTTTCAAATTGTGAATCTTAATATTGAGAGTCTTGCATAATTCTTCCATATCATAAATTTGTTTCATTGCCATTACTTTAGCTACAATTTCTAAACAAGCATTGGCATCTGATAAAGCATCATGATGATTTAACGATATTTCTAAATAATCACTAACTGTATTTAGCTTATGATTATAGAGTAAAGGAAAAGCCTTTCGCGATAGAGTTACGGTATCTACATAGCGTATATTTGGTATTTCTAAACCAATTAATTCACATACCTGCCTCAAACAAGACATATCAAATGGGGCATTGTGTGCTACAACGATACTATCTTTTGTCAGTTCAATGAGTTGATCATAAATTTCCGAAAAACTTGGCGCATTTTCTACATCTTCTTTACGTATGCCATGAATACTTGTGTTAATCCCTAAGAAATAACCCACTTCTCTTTCTGGTTTGATTAATGTTGAATAGCTTTCTTCTATACAGCCATCTTCTAAACTACACATACCTATTGCACAGATACTTGCATAATTTTGATTGGCTGTTTCAAAATCAATACTGACTACCTTCATTCGTTTATGTGCTCATATGCCATGCGATAAATATTTTCAATATGTTCATCAGCCATGGAATAATAGACATTTTTGCCTATCTTTCTTGTACTTACTAATTTGGTTTTCTTTAAAGAAGAAAGCTGATGTGAAATAGCACTCGTACTCATTTCCAATAAGTTTGCTAAATCACTCACACATAATTCATGTGTAAATAAAGCATTCATAATTTTTAGACGTGTACTATCCCCAAACATAGTAAAAATCAGGCTCATTTCATCATAGTCCTTTT
>JAFVFM010000196.1 GCA_017475415.1 Solobacterium sp. | reverse complement strand
TTGTTTGGCACATGGCGATGAGGCCTTTGCGCAAGAAGTAGCAGAAAAGAATAAAGATATTCAAATTGTCATTTATTCTGATGGTGTGGCTAAGGATAGTTATGTAGATAATACTTTATTAGTGAGTACAAATGATTATGGTGAAACATTAGGTTTAATTGAAATAGGTGATCGTAATAGTGTACAACATATAGCTGTAAGTGAAACCTATGGAGAAAATGAAGAAATAGTTAACCAAATACAAAGCTATAAGAAGTCTGTGAGTGATACGATTCTTAGACGATATGGCTTAAGCTATAAAGAGAATTATGCTAGAGCAGATTTTAATATGGTATTACCAGCTTTAGAAGATAAGCGAAGTGAGGTAGGTTATTTTATTGCGGATGCCTTTAAAGAAGCTTATGTATTAAGAGAAGATGATGAAGTAAAAGATGTCATTGGTATTGTGGATGCCGAAGGTATAACAGCACCAATAATGAATGGGAATTTAAGCATCAATGATATCTTCCGTCTTAGTGCTAAAGGTAAGGGTGAAGATGATTTAGTTGGTACAAGCTTAATTCGTGTTTATGTTAAGGGCAGTGATTTGCGTAATTTATGCGAATTAGATGCGACATTATTAAGTGACGAAGAGCACCAAAAAGATAAGCTTTACTTTGGAGGAATGAAATATAAATATAATGATGAAGGTGTTGCTTGGAATAAAGTAGAAGAAGTCTATACTTCGGTTACTGTGGATTACTATACCATCATCAATGATAGAAGATATTATCCAGTGGTGATGAGTGAGCGTGTATATCATAAATTAAATCAATATTTCCAAAATGAAGCAAAGGCCCTAAGCTTCCATGCCTATGGCTTAGATCAAGATCCAGAGCCAGAAATGCGTACATTAATTATGCGTAACAATGATGGCACAATTATTAAAGAATGGGTGGCTATAGCGAAATATTTCTCTTTATTTGAACGTGATGGTTCTACTTATATTCTTTCACGTAATTACGAGAATATGGCTCCACGTAAGGAAATTGATCATTCCTTCAATATGTTACGTTTCTTAAGAAATGTACGTAGAGTTGCTTGGGAGAGATACTTCGGTTATATCCTTATGGCAATTGGTGGCTTAGTTGCCTTAAAAGTAATTGTTTGGGGGATAAACAAGATGCGTAATAAACAAAAAGCCGAAAAATAATGGAATCATGCTATACTTTTATGTAGAAAAAGATGAGGGAAAGGGAAGATTATGAGCGAAAATAATAACAATACAAATCAAACTGCTCAAACACAGGCACAAGCTGAACCGGAAATTAAATTAATGTTGACACCGGATGAGCTAGAAGAAGAAAACGCAAAGCAACTAGCTGCTTTAGAAACATCTGCGAATGAATTGGAAGATGCAAAGAGCGTTATTGATCCAATTGATGAAACAGTATTAACAGAAGCAGAAAGAAAAACAGTAAATGATTTCTCAGAGAAGATTGATATTACAGAATCGAATACAATCCTACAATATGGTTCAGCTG
>JAFVFM010000020.1 GCA_017475415.1 Solobacterium sp. | reverse complement strand
TATTTGACTTTATTAACGACGATTCCTTCTGCTTTTGAAGATGCGATAACCTTTAGTGAAAGACAGATAAAAGATGGTTTCTTCATGAATGATAGTGCGATAGATCTTTCTGTAGAAGGTATTGATAAGTTTACAGAAAAGAAGGAAGATAGTGCATTAATTGTTATCTTCGAACAAAATGTAGACGCTGCTACTTTCTTAAGCGACACGCAAAAGGAAGAGTATAAGAAAAGAAATAAAGAATTGGTTTTGGGTACGGTAATTCCTTCTTATGAAAATCTATCTACGCAATTAACGAAGTGGAAGGGTAGTCGTAAATATGGCCCTGCTGTTTCAGATTTACCAGAAGGCAAGACATACTATAGCGAATTTATGAAATTTAAAGGTAGTACGGAAGCGTCTTTAGAAGAAATGGTAGAAACTTGCGAAGAGGCTATTGATTTAGAATTAAAAGCATTATTCCAAAATCTACAGGGTATTTCTTCTAATCCTTCGCAAATAGACTTATCTACACCTGAAGAGATGATTGAATATCATCGTGCACATTTAGAAGACTTTCCACAAGGGCCAAGTGTAAGTTATAGTGCGAATTATTTAGATAAAAGTGTAGCTACACCAGGTATCATTGCCTATTATTTACAACCACCGATAGATGATATTCAAAATAATGTCATGAAAATTAATGGTGATGCAGTAGCAGATCACAATAGTTTATTTGAGACTTTAGCACATGAAGGCTTCCCTGGTCATCTTTATCAAAAGACATGGTATTTAGATAAACAACCTAATGCTTTACGTACAAATCTAAATTTTATTGGCTATAGTGAAGGTTGGGCAATGTATGCGGAAAATATCATGACAAAAAAGATGCCTATTTCAAAAGAAGAAGCTGCCTATTATGCGCATAATACAAGTCTTGGCTATATCTTACAGGCTGCTGTGGATATTGGTATAAATGGTTTGGGTTGGGATGTAGAAAAAGTAAGTAAGTATTTAGAAGAGGTAGGCTTTGACCCTTCATTTGCCCAAGATATATATGATAGTTGTGTAGATGAACCTGGTGTAATTGTTCCCTATGGTTATGGCTTAGCGAAATTCTTACGATTAAGGGATAAAGCAGAAACGGCTTTAGGATCTGCTTTTGATTTGAAAACATTCAATGAAATCATATTAACACATGGTGATCGCAACTTTGAACAAGTTGAATTAGATGTAAATGCCTACCTAAGCGAAAATCCAAATAGTAATGAAGTGATTTCATCTGAAACAAGTGTTATGCAAGATCGTGCAGGCCGAAGTTGGACTTTCTATTTGCCATTTGTAGCTGCTTTAGTATTACTTATGGTATTAGCCTTTGTCTTTGTGCGTAAAAAGAATCAGGAAATATAATATGGATACTTGGCAAGCTTGGCTAAAGGAAGAATGGAAGAAGCCTTATTTTGAAAAGCTTTCTTCCTTTCTACATGAGGCATATGATACAAAACAAATCTATCCACCAAAAAAGCAGGTTTTTTCTGCTTTTTCTGCTTGTAGATATGAAGATATCAAAGTGGTGATATTGGGACAGGATCCATATCACCAAAAAGGGCAGGCACATGGACTGGCTTTTTCTGTAAATCCAGGTGTGCGCATACCACCTAGTTTATTGAATATATATAAAGAATTAGAGCAGGACTGTGGTTGTTTCATCCCGAATAATGGCTATTTAATGCCGTGGGCAAAACAGGGTGTATTTTTGTTGAATACGGTGCTAACGGTGGAAGATTCTTTACCTAAAAGCCACGGGCAATTAGGGTGGGAAAGCTTTAGTGATCATGTGATAGAAAAGATTAATGAAAAGGGAGAACCAGTAGTATTTTTACTTTGGGGAAGGGATGCTAGAAATAAGTCTGGTCTTTTGAACCAAGAAAAACATCTTGTATTAGAAGCGGCTCATCCAAGCCCATTATCTGCCTATCATGGCTTCTTTGGTTGTCGTCACTTTTCAAAGGCGAATGCCTTCTTAAAAGAAAAAGGAATAAAGGAAATTCAATGGCAAATCCCAAATCTTTAGGACAAAAGAAAAATAGAATATGGAATGCAGAATATGTCATGATGCGTAAGAATAGGTATCATGGTCTTTTGCCTATGTGTGAAGCTTTAGAGCGCGTTGGTCATCCAGAAAATGAGTTGAAGATTATTCATGTAGCAGGCACGAATGGAAAAGGTAGCACAACCAATTATTTAAAAGATATTCTTATGGCTAGTGGCTTTCGTGTAGGTACCTTTACATCACCTCATTTAATGAGTCATTATGATCGTATTCGTATAGATGATAAATGGATAAGCGAAGATGACTTTAATCGTTTATTGGAAAGTGTAATTGACTTAGTAGAAGAATATGATTTAGGTATGTTTGAGATAGACCTTTTATTAGGGTTAATGTATTTTAGGGAAGCTAAAGTAGATTATGTCATATTAGAAACTGGAGTAGGTGGTCGCTTGGATAATACAAATGTAATTGATCATCCTATCCTGGAAATCATAACAAGTATCGATTTGGATCATACAGCGATACTAGGGAATAGACTTTCGCAAATCGCTTATGAAAAGGCCGGTATTATTAAGAAGAATACTACTGTGCTTGTGCGGAAAGAAATACCTTCTATGGCTTTAGATGTAATTAAACAAGTGGCAAGGAGAAAAGGAGCGAATTGTATTAGTCTTTTTTTAGTGAAAAAGGGAAAGAATAGTTTTTTCTTTAAAGGGGAAGAATATAGCATACAAGGTGCGCGATATCAAAGAAGAAATGCTTTATTAGCACTAGGGGCAGCATGGTGTTTAGGTATCGATATTCATGCACAAAAAATAAAAGAAGTGATAAAAAATAGTAAATGGGCTGGTCGCTTTGAAATCGTGCATAAGGATCCTTTATGCATTATTGATGGTGCTCATAATATAGAAGGAATGAAGGCCTGCGTTGAATCGGTAAAAGATTTGCCTAGGCCGATTCATGGATTATATAGTGCTTTAAAAGATAAACACTCCTATACTATGGTGAAATTATTTCAAGAGGTTTGTGATGATTTAACGATTACGGAATTTGAAGCAGATAGAGCTGCGACGATTCAAGAATTGGAAATTGAAGGTGCGGACAGAGAAAAATCTTGGAAAAAGGCAATAAATGTCTTATTTCAGAAAGAAGGAACAATTGTAATTACAGGATCATTATATTTTATTAGTGAAGTTAGGAAATATATAATGGAAAAGTGATGAAATTCTAGAAAGAGATATTATATAATAAATTCAAGAATAGAAATTATAGGCAGGAGGAAGAAACATAATGAGACCTAATTCGATGGCAGCCATGATTCTAGCAGGTGGTAGAGGATCACGTCTTTTTGAGTTGACGAAAAAGGTGGCTAAACCAGCAGTTCACTTTGGTGGTAAGTATCGTATTATCGACTTTCCATTAAGCAATTGCGCAAATTCCGATATTAGTACAGTCGGTGTATTAACCCAATACGAATCTGTGCTTTTAAATGCATATGTTGCAAAGGATCAATATTGGGGGTTGAATACGAATGATGGAGGTGTATATGTACTTACACCTAGAGAAAAGGACCAAGCTGGTTTAGAAGTTTATCGTGGTACAGCTGATGCGATTACTCAAAATATTGACTTCTTAGATCAAATTGATCCTGAATATGTATTAATTCTGTCTGGTGATCATATCTATAAAATGGATTATGATCGTATGTTGAAATATCATAAAGAAAAAAATGCCGATGCGACTATCGCGGTATTACAAGTAACCTTAAAGGAAGCTTCACGGTTTGGCATAATGAATTGCGATGAAGAAGATATGATTATGGAGTTTGAAGAAAAACCAGCACATCCAAAATCTAATCTTGCGTCAATGGGTATTTATATTTTCAACTATAAAACATTGAGAAAGTACTTAGTTGTTGACGAGAAAGATGCTAATTCTAGTCATGACTTTGGTAAAGATATTATTCCGGCTTATTTACGCGATGGAAAACGCTTAGCTGCATATCGCTTCCAAGGATATTGGAAAGATGTTGGTACAGTAGATTCCTTATGGGAAAGTAATATGGATTTATTGAAAGTAAATAATGGCTTAGATTTAGAAGATGATTCTTGGAAGATCTATACAGAGAATGTCAATGCTTTACCAGCTTTTATTGGCCAAGATGCGAAGATTGAAAATGCTTATATTACACAAGGAGCTGAGATATTGGGTACTGTAAAGAATTCAGTAATTGGTACAGATGCTTATGTAGGTAAAGGTGCTAAGGTTATTGATTCAGTAATTAATCCAGGCGCTAAGATAGGCGAAGGTGCTAAGGTAACACGTTGCATTGTGGCTGATGATGTAGAAATTGGTGCAGGTGTTACGGTAGGT
>JAFVFM010000195.1 GCA_017475415.1 Solobacterium sp. | reverse complement strand
TAAGTTAAGAAGGTAAAGGTAATTTTCTGATAAGAGAAGCAGAATTTATGATGTAGAGGAAAAAGAAAAGATGTAAAACACGTGATTACATCTTCCCACTAACTGAACCGCCGTATGCCGAACGGCACGTACGGTGGTGTGGGAGGGGCTAGAAATTAGCTCCTACCCGATTAAGAACAGGTGCAGAATGAGTTTGCCAGGAATCAATATGATGTCAGATTCTTATGGGCAATTGAAAAGAATACGGACGCTATCAGATTTTACGAAGCGAACGGTTTTCTGCGGACAGAAGTGAAAAAGTTCGAAGAAGGAACGACAGAATATCTTGTCATGATGGAGCGAAAAGCAGGAAATGAATCACATGAAATCCGGTAAGCACGTATAAAAAAATGATAGAAAATTGCCGGTATTGGATCTTGTTTCGTATAATATAGTGAAAAAAAAGATATGGAGGAAAATTATAAAATGGGAGAAGATAAGAAAACAATTGAATCCAAAGAGAAGCAGATGCTCACTCTGGATGAACTTGACGAAATTGCCGGCGGCTATAATAACGAAGAATGGGCTCAGTGGACTAGAGCCTGGAAGGACTGGTGGAAAGCCAATTACGGAGCAGTACGCTGCTGGAATTGCCAAAGGTTTCTGAACGGAGTCATCGAAGGTTACGATAAAGATATGGCTTATGATGTATATATGAACAACGCATTTAAATGCGTATGCGGTCAGATCATCAGACCTGTCAAAGGGTGGAAGTAACAGGTTTTAACTTTGTAGCAACTGGAATATAGGATTCATAGGGGATTTAACAGTTGAATAGTCTTTAAACTATCCAACTGTTAAATTCCCTTTTTGAATGGTCGGGATGGCAGGATTTGAACCTGTGACTTCTTCGTCCCGAACGAAGCGCTCTACCAAGCTGAGCTACATCCCGTTAACCTTCATGTTAACACAGAAGATAGATATTGCGTTACTTTTTCTTATGCTATCCTTATAGTAAGGGGTGAGCTTAATGAGTAATAGATTATATTCTTTTTTTCTTCTTTATTTATCCGTACTTCTTTCTTTTACTATACTTACTCCTATTCAAGCGACAAATGATGCGCAAGGCCCAATAATGGAATCGATTAGTATCGAAAAAGAGGTCTATACAAAAGGTGAAACAATCGTTATTACTGTTGTTGCTAGCGATGAATCGGGCATTAATGAAAATACTTTGCTTGCACAATTTAATTCGGGTGGAACATCTAAGGATAGAGTATTTTATTTTGGACATGTAGAAGGAAATACGTATATAGGTAAACTAACTGTGGATGAAAATTGGGTGAATGGCACATATCATTTAGGTCTTTTATCTGGTAAAGATATTTATGGAAATTGGGGCCATAAAGGTAATCTAGCAGCCTCTTTTCAGATTGTGGGCTGTCGAAGTGATCGTAAGGCGCCAATTATTGATTCTTTAACTACAGATAAGACTACTTATGGGGTTGGGGAAACAATTACCCTAACGATGGTAGCCCATGATGATAGTGGAATAGATGTAAATAGTATGAGTTCAATGTTTAATATTACCGGTTCTTCTGGTGATCATACATTCTATTTTGAAGAGGTGGCAGAAAATACATATGAAGGTAAATTGGTTGTAGGAGAATCATGGCAAAAAGGAACATATCATATGGCTTTGACCTACATAGCAGATATCTATGGGAATTGGAATACAAGGCATGAAATAGAAACATCATTTGTCGTAAATAGCGAAATAAAAGATTTAGAAGGCCCGAAGATTCTTTCTCTTATTGCGGATAAAGAGGAATATTCAATTGGAGACACAATTGAATTAACTTTGCGAGCAGAAGATAAAAGCGGAATAAGTGAAGCAGATATGGCTGCACAATTTAATGTATATGGCTTAAATAAAGATCGCATTTTTACTTTTAATAAAGTAGATGAAGGGGTATATAAAGCTAGCGCAATAACGGATGATACATGGCTTGTAGGTACATATAATCTAGGCTGGCTATCTGTATTAGATATTTATCATAATCGTGCAAATACAATTGATGTAGAAACTAGTTTTGTATTAAATGATAAAGAAATAGAAGAATATCCAGTAGAAAGAATAGAATTTAATACAGATGAACTTTCTCTTTTGGTTGGTGAAGAGGCACAAATGGAAGTGGTATTCTTTCCGACTAATGCGAGTAATCAAGAATTAATTTGGGAAAGTAGTAATAGAGAAATTGTTAAAGTAGAAAATGGTAAGGTTAAGGCTATTAGTTCAGGTGAAGTGATTGTTAAAGCGATTAGCCATAATGGAAAAGAAGCGATATGT
>JAFVFM010000194.1 GCA_017475415.1 Solobacterium sp. | reverse complement strand
TTTTAATATCCACATTGTAAATGTTAAAAAATAGCGATCGTATAAAGGTGTCCGTAAAAAAGGCAGTAACCTTTAGAGATAGTGAGTTCTCTAATTGTTACTGCCTTATTTTGTTTATTATCCTTTTACACCGCCTCTAGCGACACCATTAACGATATATTTACGTGCAAGTAGGAAGAGGATAATCATTGGTAATACAGAAACAGTAGCAGCTGCTAATTGTAACTGTGTATCCGATCCAGCATCCGACATGAAGGCAAATAAACCAAATGGTACAGTACGGAATTTATCTGAATTGATTACTAATTGTGGCCACATGAATGAGTTCCAAGAAGAAATAGCATTCAACAACATAATGGTTACTAAGCTTGGTTTAGCGATAGGTACCATTACACGCCACAAGTATTTCCAGTTTGATGCACCATCAATTCTCGCACTGTAATATAAGCTATCTGGAATGGTATCAAAGAAGTTTTTAAGAATATAGGTATAGAAGATAGAAGTCATAAATGGAATGACTAATACATAATGTGTATCAATCCAATTTAAGCGCGAAACTGTTTGGTAGTTTGTGATAACAAGCATTTCAAATGGTACCATCATGAAGGCAACTAAGAAGGCAAAGATAACGGATTTGCCAGGGAACTTTAATCTAGAGAAGCCAAAGGCACCTAAGATGGTAATAAAGCCAGTTAATAGCACGCTAGATGCAGTTACGATAATAGAGTTAACGAAATATGTCGCAAATGGTGCAGCGTTGAAGGCTTTAACGAAATTGCTGAAATCAAAGATATTTGCAGGCCACCAAACAGGTGGAAAAGAATTGTATTCTTGTACCGTTTTAACAGAGCTTATAATCATCCAATAGAATGGAAAAATCATAATGATTGCCCCAAGTATGAGGAAGAAATAAATGAATATTTTTTTAATTAAATCACCTTTCATTTTATGTCCTCCTAGTAATCTGTTTTCTTTTGTACAAACTTCTGAATCATAGTGAATAATAAGATGATTAAGAAGAGAATGATGGAAGCTGCAGCAGCTTGACCTAGACGCAGCTTAGAATAGAATGTTTCTTTAATCCAATATACCATCGTATAGAGGTTGGTACTTAGAGCACCTGCCTTACCAGCCCAGAATGGCATGATGTCATTGTAAACTTTGAATGATGAAATCATATTTACAATTAAGGTTAAGAAAATCGTTGGTGCTAGTAGTGGTACAGTAATTCTTGTAAAGATTTTAGAAGAAGAAGCACCGTCTACTTTAGCAGCTGTATAGTACATTGGGTCAATGTTTTGTAAACCGGATAATAATAGAATGATGGTAAATGGCATCATATTCCATATACCAAAGATAATTACCGTTAGCATGTTATACGGGGCTTGCCCGGCCGTAGCTCCTAAGAAGTCTATAGGCCCTATGCCTACTAACTCAAGTAAGAAGTTTAATATACCAAAGCGCTGATTGAAGATATAGCGCCAAGAGATACCTACCGCAATAGCAGAAGTAACCATTGGTAAGAAGTAAGCCGTTTGGAATAAACCTATACCTTTTATCTTTTGATTAAGTAAGTTAGCGAATAGGATGGAAAGTATTGTCGCAATAGGAACAACAGTAAATACATAAATGAAGGTATTCTTAATCGAAGATAAGAAGTATTTATTTGTGAGTACAAATTTGTAATTCTCAATACCAATGCCATCATATGCCCCAGATAAACGATAGCCGTTTTTAAAGGACATAATTACGACATTGATGATTGGATAAATGGTAAAGACTAATAAACCAATCGCAAATGGCAATAAATAAATTAATGGTTCATATTTGCGATTGAAAATGTAATTACCATTTTCATCATTTTTCTTCTTAAACATTAGATGCGTGCTCCACTTTCTTTATCAAAGAGGTATACGCCTTTTGATCTGAATTTCAAATATACTGTATCGCCAGGATTAAATGTATAATCACTTGATAGGTAAATACGAATTTGTTGGTTACCAATCTTTAAGAAGGCAAGTTCTTCTTTACCCATAGTATAGCGTTGATCCATGATTGCTTCTAAATCGTGGTCTTCTTTTGTGCCGATTAAAGCAGATTCAGCACGAATACCTAAAACTACCTTTTGGCCTTCTTTAGCATTTGGGTTTTCAATCTTAACTTTGCCACTATTATCGTCTAATACGAAGACACCATTTTGTATATAGCCATTTAAATTATTAATTGGTGGGTTTCCTAAGAAGTTCGCAACAAAGAGGTTAGCTGGATCATCATATAATTCTTGTGGTCCGTCTTCTTGTTGGAGGAAACCATCCTTCATCAGAACGATCTTATCTGAAATAGACATCGCTTCTTCTTGGTCGTGGGTAACGAAGATTGTTGTTACGCCAGTTTCTAATTGGATACGACGAATTTCTTCACGCATCTCTAAACGTAAACGAGCATCTAGATTGGATAATGGTTCATCCAATAGTAATAAACGTGGATTTTTAATTAAAGCACGCGCAATAGCTACACGTTGTTGTTGTCCACCAGATAATTCCTTAGGTTTTCTGTTTAATAATGCATCAACATGTACTAATGCAGCCATTTCTTTGGCTTTTTCTTCACGTTCTGCCTTGTTTACTTTTTTGATTTCTAGTGGGAAGGCAATATTTTCTAATACTGACATATGAGGATATAGAGCATAGTTTTGGAATACTAAGCCTACGCCACGATCTTGTGGTGGCATATCTGTTACATCGTCAGTATCGAAATAAATTTTCCCTTCCGTAACAGGTAAAATACCTGATAGCATATTCAGCATGGTTGATTTCCCACAACCTGATGGGCCAAGTAAGGCAACTAATTTTCCATCATCAAAGGTCATGTTGAAATCGTTTACCGCAGTGAAATCGCCGAAACGCTTTGTTAAATGATCAATTTTTACTTGCATAAACAATCTCCCTTATACATACTCATTATTATACAAGAAAAGGCCCCGATTTCGAGGCCTTTTTCAACTTTCTCTAAGTGTTTTGGTTATATGAACTAGCGTGGATTTGACCCCACAGGTTGAACTAGTGTGTGGGTGGGATGATGATACAGGTTGAACCAGCGTGGAATCATCAGTACAGGTTGAACTACCGTGTGGGCAGATCTTCGTACTCCTAAAATCCCTTATAATTAAAAATAATTAATTCCTGTATTTCCCCGATGAGCGCGCCATAGGAGGCGCGCGGGTTTGGCGGTACACACTAATGCATTCAGCGACTGGGGCCGGAGGCCGAACGCGAAGCGTGAGAGGAGCTGAAGATCCAATGATGTATCCATTTGAAATGATCTCTCTGTCACTCTTGATTACTGGAAGAAAGAAATCATTGCGTCTTTCTCACTGGTAAAGGGAAAACGGGTATCTAACGGGCCGATTGAAGGAAGAAATTCGCTGATCAAGAAAATACTGCGCCTGGCGAACGGGTATACCAACTTTCAGCGTTTCCGCAATAGGATCATGTATTCTCTCAACAAACTGGCTACTCATAGTTTTAAAAGGAAATAAGACCGAAAAACCGACTCCGTTTCCAAAGTCGGTTTTTACTGTTATTTTGGTGTTACCCACACGGTAGTTCAGGCTGGCACCCACACGTTGGTTCAACCTGTAATGCCTTCCTACCCACACGCTAGTTCACAACACCAGTGTTTTATTGAGCTGCTAATTCTTCTTTAATGTATTCAACAGCAGAATCTAGAGCTTCTTGAACATCAGTACCACCAGATACTTCAGCCATGAGGTTCTTCATTGCATCACGGATAATTTGGTTATCTGTTGCAGATGGTGCACCAGCAGCTTCAGGATTGAGGTAGTTGAAGATTTCGTTATTTGCTACGAAGTCTTTATATGTTTGTGTTTCCATTGTTCTCTTATATACTGCAGGGTAGTTACAAGCTACACACCAACCAGCATTTACTTCTGGTTCAGCGAAGTATTCTGTAAATGCAGCAGCAGCTTTGATGCGATCTTCATCACCATAATTGAAAATCATCATACCACGGTTCCATGCAGGAGCCCATTCAACAGTGCCACCTTGAGGAACGATACCGAATGCTACTTCATCGCCACCCTTATCTGGTCCAACATATGGTAAACCAGCTACTGAACCAATGAAGCCAGCGATTTGGCCATTGTTGTATGCACTAGAGCAATAACCATCATTTAAGCCAGAAACGTCTACGAATAAACGATCTTTATATGCATCAGCAACCATTTGGAATTGTTCTTTTACTTCTGGAGTATTGAAGAAGATTTCCTTTGTTGCAGGATCGTACATCTTATTGCCTGTTTGGAAGATTAATGCGTTAGCTACGTCAGTTGTGCTATCTAATGCAAATGCACCTTCAAGATCTGGATGAGCTTCTAATACTTTCTTACAGTTTTCAATAAGTTCTGCCCATGTTTCAGGAGCTTTTAAATTCAATTCTTCATACATTCCTTTGTTGTAGAAAAGAACTGGACCGCTACTTACCATTGGTAATTGGTGAAGTTTACCATCTGTGAAAGATGTAGCTTCAGCATATACAGCTTCTGGTAATTGAGCAATTGTATCAGCACTGATGTATTGAGCTAAGTCTACAACTTTGTCGTCTTCAACATAACGAGCTGCAGTAGAAGCATAGTCGAAATACATGTCTGGGCCGTTATTGTTCATAACTGCTTGGTAGATTTTGTCTTGTAAACAATCTTTTGGTTGGCTTTCAACAACTACTTCGTATTGGTCTTGAGAAGCATTGAAGTCGCTAGCTGCTTTGTTTAAGTATTCTTCTTGTTTTTCTGTGTAAGAGTGCCAAATTGTTACTTTAACTTTTTCAGCAGGTGTTTCTTCTTTTGTCTCTTCCTTTGTTTCTTCCTTTGTTTCTTCC
>JAFVFM010000193.1 GCA_017475415.1 Solobacterium sp. | reverse complement strand
AGTTATATTATCCCATTTCTTTCTTAATAATGGATAACCAAGCATCATACCTAATATCTGTGTAGCACCACCTACTGAATTAAAGATTGTATAATTACCTTGCCAACCATCCCCGCCAAGAGCTACACCCATATCATATTTAAAGAAATAAATAATTAAATTTGATGTAATATATAGAGCACTATTGATTAAAACAATTGTAATTACAGTAACCATAGCTTGATCATTTCTGAATAAAGATTGAAACATTTCTTTTACAGATGTTGTTTCCATTTCTACTGTGCCTTTTTCTTTTAATGTGAAAAAGAGTATTACTTCTGTAACCACAAATAAGATGGCAATTATTAAACCAAACTTTTGGAAACCAATGCGTTCACTACCAGCGCCTAAAAAGCCAACTGCTAAAACTGTACCAATGGTAATTAAAGCATTGCCTACACCAGCACAAGTTCTACCAATAACCGATAAGCTTTCTCTATCTTTCGCTGTTTCCGTTACTGCTGGAATCATCGACCAATAAGGAATATCCATCATCGTATAGGTCATTCCCCATAAGATATAGATAACCGCAAAATAAACCATTAAACCAGTACCTTGTAGATTAGGTGCTGCAAATAAGGCATATAAGACAAAGGCATTTAATATCGTACCTGATAATAACCAAGGTCTAAACTTACCAAATTTACTCTTCGTCTTAGCAACAATTACACCCATTAATGGGTCATTCGCTGCATCAAAGACACGCGCAATCATTAAGATAAAGCCTACAAAGGAAGCCGATAAACCTAATATATCTTGATAATAATACATGACATAGGAAGCAGATAAGGCATATACCATATCCTTTCCTACTGCACCTAGCCCAAAGGCAATCTTTTCTTTTGTTGAGAAGCCCATATTTTACCCCCTTTGAATCTTAACATTCACTTCTTCTTTCGCTATACCTTCTATTTCAATCCATAGCTTGGCTACGCCAATTTCACCGATTGTACGAATATAGGTACCACCCATACCACCTTCTAATGTGATACATTTTGGACCAACAATTTCAATCGGACCTTCCACCTTTAAATTAACGGGATATTGTGCATAAGACGCTACTACATCTACACCATCTAATAAACGTAATCGTATTGCACTCATATCATACGTATCACTTTCAATTAAAGTCGTATGCGATACTTTTACTTCTAAATGTAAATCCGTATTGGCTTTTCGATATACCGTCTTCTTTACTTCTCCATCTTTTACAACTTCGAATTTCCATTCGGTATTGCCTTCACCCCAACCACCAACATACGTATTAAATAATCTTACGCCTTCTGAATAAGGCATTTTATAATGCATCATGGCATAGGCTAATTTTGCTTTAGAAGCTACAGGCATTTTATCGATACCATATTTACCAGCATCCAATAAAGCATCATGAATAATTCCAGCTTTCTTATTATCATAGCCTTCTTGGCTTTGTAATAATTCACCTATGCGATCATCTATCGCTATAGGCCCATGCAATAAGCCCTTAAATTCACTCTCTTTATATGTTTTAACAAATTGTTCATTCTTATATAAACGCACTTCATCTGCATTCGTAAAAGCATACATTTTATCAATTCTACCAGCCGGATAATCCCCTATATCCATAGTAGAACCAAATGCAAATACCAATTCTTCATCTTGTTGGCTAGCATATAAAGAGGCTGCTAATTTTGGATTACGGAAACTATCCAATACACCGTGATAACAAATACGATCACCAGAACCAAAGTCCTTATGTGTGGCATAATCAAACATGCACCATTGAATACAACCAATATGTTCTTTATCGCTCATCGCCCCATTTAATACACGTGCGTGCCTTAGGGCATGCTCTTGTCTTTTCTCCCAAGAATCATAATTTTTCGTTGGATACATATGACCATTGCTTTCACTGATTAATAAGGGATGTTTTGTATCTTCCATTACCATTCTTTTTGGTTTAACACCTGGTGTAATTCCATTATGAGAAAAATCATTATAGGCATAGATATCTTCAAATAAATGACTCTTTTCTAGAAAGCGAACGCCGCTAGTAGGACGTGTTGGATCCATTTGATGCGCTACATCATTCGTAATACGATATAAGGCATCATCATCTTGTGATTCATTTATCCGGACACCCCAAATCACAATAGATGGATGTTGACGATATTCCTGTATCATTTCTCTTACATTTTGTATCGCTTGTTTCTTCCATTCTTCATCACCTATATGTTGCCAACCAGGAATCTCTGTAAATACTAATAGTCCTAAACGATCACAGGCTTCAATAAAGGCATGGCTCTGTGGGTAATGTGATGTACGTACTGTATTTACATGTAATTCTTCTTTTAATATACGCGCATCTTCTCTTTGTAAAGAATCAGATACTGCATAACCTACATACGGATAGCTTTGGTGTCGATTTAAACCTCTTAAGAATATAGGTTCATCATTCAAATAGAATTGTTTTTCTGTCACTCTAATTGTACGTATACCAAAATTAAATGCATATTGATCTTTACCAAGCTCTAAGATACAACGATAAAGATATGGGTCATCAATGGACCAAGGATGTGCATCTTTTAAGGTATACATGAATTTTCTTTCGCATTTTTCCTTTTCTTCAATAACACAATTTCCTTCTGCATCAAGAACTCTTACATATACTTCTTCGTCTTTTACATCACCTTTATAATGTAAATCTAACACAATACTATGTAAGGTAGGTGTAGTTAAATATACATCCTCTATACGCTTCTTTTCTTTTATATCTAAATAGACATCTCTATATATTCCCCCGTAAGTTAAATAATCAATTACATAACCAAATGGAGGTATATTTAAAGATTCACGACTGTCGACTTTTACAACAAGTAAATTCTCTTTTCCATATTCCACTGCATCCGTAATATCGATACGAAATTTAGTATATCCATTATGATGACTACCTACTTCTTTACCATTAAGATAAACAATAGCCTCATGACCAACAGCACCAAATTCCAAAAAGATATCCTTACCTTCCATCTCTTTTGTGATATTGATTTTACGTCGATAACCACTAACCATTTGATAAGCTAAAGAATCTGCATAATGTAGTGGTAATTCCTTTACCGTATGTGGAATACGTATAGGTATACCTTCTCCTTCACCTCTTAAAAAAGCATCACTAAATTCTTCAACAAATTCCCAATTGTCATTGATTCTAAACATGATATCCCCCCTTTATGCCCTCTACTAATGTATAAATCAATTCTTGCATT
>JAFVFM010000192.1 GCA_017475415.1 Solobacterium sp. | reverse complement strand
TCTGCACGCATTTGATTGCGTAACTTTGCGTCAAGATTAGATAAAGGTTCATCCATAAGTAACACTCTTGCGTTTCTTACCATAGCTCTACCAATCGCAACACGCTGTCTTTGCCCACCTGAAAGTGCCTTAGGCTTGCGTAATAAATATTGTTCAATACCTAAGATCTTAGAGGCATGTAATATACGTTCAAAGATTTCATCTTCTGATAGTTTAGGATTCTTCATCAGCCGCAAAGAGAAGGCCATATTTTCATATACGGTTAAATGTGGATATAAGGCATAATTTTGGAATACCATTGCGATATCCCTATCCTTTGGTTGTAAATCATTTACCACCTCTCCATCCATTTCAATTGTGCCTTCCGAGATTTCTTCTAGCCCTGCTATCATACGTAAGACAGTAGATTTACCACAACCAGAAGGTCCCACAAAGACAATAAATTCTTTATCTTGAATATCTAAATTAAAATCATGAACTGCCACAACTTGTTGATCATATATCTTTTTTACATTTTTTAATTGTATTGTTGCCATAAAACTATCCTTTCACTGCTCCACCAGTAACGCCTTCTACATAATATTTCTGTAAGGCAATAAAGAGAATGGTAATTGGAATCGCAACGACTACACCACCTGCACAGAATAAAGTATAGCGTTGAGCTATGGTATCTTTTTGTAGCCAAGACCATAAACCAACAGCGACATTCATACCTGCAGAATTAAAATTGGATATATAACGTGCGAAGATAAAGTCACCCCAAGGTGCTAGAAAGGCCGTTAATATGGTATAAATAACAATTGGTTTACTTAATGGCATAATGATTTGATAGAAAACTTGTAAGCGTGTTGCCCCATCGATTCGAGCAGCTTCATCTAATGACTTAGGAATTGTATCAAAGAAACCTTTTGAAATATAATAGCCCATACCACTAGAGGCTACATAAACAAGTATCAACCCCGGTACTGCATGTTCCATAATCATATTGAGATCTTTTAATACTGTATATAATACAATCATCGTTAAAAAACCTGGAAACATGCCTAATACCAACATGAAATTCATCAATACTTTTCTTCCCTTAAAACGTAAGCGGGATAAAGTATAGGACATGGATAAAACAATAATCGTTTGCACAATAGCGACAATTACGGCAATGATAAAGGTATTGAAATACCATTTCAAAAATGGTGTTTCTGTAAAGAGCTTAATATAATTATCCAGCCCCCATTGTTTAGGAATTACATAACCAACCATCATCGTTGTTTCTACTCTAAAAGACTGCAGTACAATGCTCACAAAAGGAATTAACCAAATAATAGACATGAGAATGAGAATACAATAAATAACCGTATTACCTAATGTATTCTTCGTTGACTGCTTCATATGCCTTTTTTGTGTATTTTCTAAATTTGTCATTATTGGAATTCCTCCTCATTCTTCATTGAAGGCATAACATTATAAACAATTAAAGATATACCTGCACTAACCGCAAATACCGCAATACCAATTACAGCAGCGAGTTTATAATTTGAATCAACCGTTGTAATTTTAAACAACCATGTAATTAATAAATCAGTATAACCAGCAGAACCACCAGAAGTTGTATATGCCTGGTTTGTTGGACCACCACCAGTTAATAAGAAGATAACATTGAAGTTATTGATATTACCGATAAAGCTCGTTAATAAATATGGCCCCGTCACAAATAACATATATGGCATGGTAATCTTTCTAAATTGTTGGAAAGTACTTGCCCCATCGATCTTTGCGGATTCATATAAATCAGCTGGTATATTCATTAATATACCCGTAGCGATCAACATAAGATAAGGAATACCAATCCAAATATTAATGAGAATAACCATAATACGCGCTAATGTTGGATCATTCCAAAATTGAATACGTGAGCTTAAATTCACAATACCTAAATCCATTAACCAACCATTTACGATTCCTGAATCTGAGAACATTTTCGATACATATAGTAAGGAAATAAATTGTGGAATTGCGATAGTCATAACGAGGATTGTTCGCCATAACTTTTTAAACTTTATGCCCTTCTTATTGATCATTAAGGCAACCATAATGCCTAAGAAATAATTGGTAAATGTTGCGAAAAATGCCCAAATTAAAGTCCAAGTTAAGATTTCTCCAAAGGTAGCTGAGAAATTTGTACTACCGCTAGACCAAGTAATCAATTGATTAAAATTACTATTACCAACCCAAGTAAATAAGGCGTTGGAATAGCCATTATGATTCGCATCATAATTGGTAAAGGCAATTAAAATCATGAACAGAATTGGCAAAGCCGTAAATACAATAATACCTGTTAATGGCAAAGCCAATAATGTTTTATGAAATTGGTCATCAATTAAGGAACGCAAATCATCCTTGCCACTCTTCAATTTCTTTCCTTTTTTGAGTATCTCTTCAGCTATCTTATTTTGTTTAATATTTACTCGCCATGTATAGATTAAGGCAATGATAAATAAGATTGTTAAGATGCCATATAAAAGAATCTTAAAGGAATTATCATGATAGGTCATGACATATTGATCTAATTTTTCATTATATTCTTCAGCTGGCCCTCTAGTACCTAAACTTGGTAATTTACCTAGCCAATATCCTCCAGCCATAATCATATAGGCAATAAAAACAACCTCAAATAATAAGAACAATAAACCTCTTAATATCTGTCCTCTAGCGATTGAACCAAAGCCCATAATCAGAAATGATAAACGCGTCTTATAATCGCCATTCTTAAATGTAAGATAGATATCCAAAAATTCATTCTTGATTCCAAGAAAGAATTGTTGAATGAGTTGAAGGATGCTTAAACCTAGATTCTTGAACCAGCGAGGTATCCTCACAAAAAATGACTGTAACCGATACAGAAGTTTCTGTATCTTCGTCATACGCAAATATTCTAAATCACTGATTTGTTTCATATCTTACCTCACTTCATCTTTTGCAAAACAACCATAGATGATAGAAGAGGAAGGAAGACCTCCCTCTTCTACATACATCTTTTCTTATTTCTTTTCTAATGTAACTGTACCTGTTTTACCATCATCGTTAAGAACGAGTTTTACAACATATGTACCATCTTCTTCAACCTTGATGTTATTTTCGCCAT
>JAFVFM010000191.1 GCA_017475415.1 Solobacterium sp. | reverse complement strand
GTAAACCTGCATTTTTTACCATCTGCAAAACATATTCATCGCCACTTTTAAAAGGCACTGAACCATCGACAACAAGAAAAACTAAATCAACACCCTGCAAGACATCTGCCGCTTGCTTATTCATGCGTACATCTAAACGCATAGATGGTTTATGTATACCAGGCGTATCCGTAAAGATAATCTGTCCATCTGGACAGGAATAAATGCCACGAATCTCTGAGCGCGTTGTTTGAGGTTTATCCGAAACAATCGCAATTTTATCATTCATAAGGGCATTAATCAGTGTACTTTTTCCTGCATTAGGCCTACCAACAATTGCCACAAAGCCACTTCTCATCGAAGAACGTCTTCCTCCCCAAAAGAATATGGTAAGAGTTCATTCATATTGGTATCTAATTCCTCTTTACCATTAGATAAATAAATTGGTGTTTCTACAGTTAACAATTCAGATAGCACTTGTCGACATATACCACATGGTGCAGCGATTCTAGGCCCATCACTTACAATTGCTAAAGCATCAATTGTATCTTTACGATAACCTTCTGAATAAGCTGCAAAGACTGCTGAACGTTCCGCGCAATTCGTAGCTCCAAAAGAGGCATTTTCAATATTTGCCCCATGGAATATCTTTCCATCTTTGGTTAGAATTGCAGCACCTACATGATAGTTTGAATACGGTGCATAAGCATTTTCCATCGCCTTAAAAGCTTCTTTTAATAAATCTTCTCTGTTCATCTTTTTTTCTCCCCTATCGTTCAATGATTGGATCTAATATTTCTTTTTGTAAACCATACATAATTTTTTCTTCTTCTTCATTCATATGATCATAGCCTAAACAATGCAATAACCCATGTGTAAACAAGAAGGCTATTTCTCTTTCATAAGAATGCTTATATTCTTTCGCTTGTTTTCTTGCATAATCGATATTGATAAAAATATCACCTAAGTCATCGTAATCAAAAAAAGCATTATATTCATCTTGTATCGCAAAAGAAATCACATCTGTTGGCCGATCTATATTTCGATATTGTAAATTTATCGAATGAATCGTCCTAGAACGTACAAAAGTAACACTAATTTCATAATTCCTCTTTAAATTCAATCTCTTTTCTGCCGCTTTAGCAATCTTAAGAAATAATGGTTTAAATATATAAACATTTTCATTTGTCCGATTCAATAATTGTAGTTCCATAAGTATATTTATTATAGCGAATAATTAGAAAATAGGAAAATTAACCCTTATCCTCATAACGCTCAATAATCTTTTGTACAAGAGGATGACGAACGACATCATCACTTGTTAATTCTAATACTTCTATATCTTCAATACCCTTTAAGATGCAAGAGGCTTCTTGTAAACCACTAGAAATGTTCTTATGTAAGTCGATTTGTGTAATATCACCTGTAATCACCATATGCGAATGGAAACCTAAACGGGTAAGAAACATCTTCATTTGTGAAGTAGTCGTATTTTGGGCTTCATCTAAAATAACAAAGGAATCATTTAATGTACGCCCTCTCATATACGCTAATGGCGCTATTTCTATTGTTCCTTTTTCAATTAGCTTTTCTACCTGTTCTCTACCAAGCATATCGTTTAATGCATCATATAAAGGTGTCAAATACGGATCAACCTTTTCTTTTAAATCACCAGGGAGAAAACCTAAATTCTCTCCTGCTTCTACTGCAGGTCGCGTTAATACAATACGTTTTACATCCCCTTTTTTTAAAGCATTTACTGCAAAGATTACTGCTAAATATGTCTTACCTGTTCCCGCAGGTCCTATCGCAAAGACAATGGTCTTTTTTTCCATAGCTTCCACAAATGCATATTGACCATCTGTTTTAGGATAAATAGCCTTTCCAGCTAGAGTTCTACCAACAAATTTTTTTGTATATTTTTCAAAATCTACTGCTTCACCTTTTAATATTG
>JAFVFM010000190.1 GCA_017475415.1 Solobacterium sp. | reverse complement strand
TGATTACACTATCCTTAAATTCATCATAGCCACGATAATATAAACCAGCCTTAGACTTATCTACATGCGCTTTTAATACAGCACAATCCGCACTAACTAATACCGGTTTACCTATACTAAAGGCTTCTAATACTACCATAGATAAGCTTTCAAAACGTGAAGGTAATACCAACATAGAGGAAGCGGCTAAACCATCAAATTTATCTTCATCACTCACAAAGCCTAAGGAAATAATATCTTCATGTTCTGGTATAGGCATAACTGCCTTACCCATAAGTACTAGCTTTAAATCATCCTTTGTTTCCTTCTTATAGCGTAAAAAGTAATCAAATAATTCATTACAATTTTTACCTTCATCTATCCTACCTATATATAATACAAAATTCTCAATACCATACTTTTTGATAAACCTATTTTTATCGATAGAAGAAGGAATATCGACCCCTACTCCTCCTAGTAAATAAGGAATTTCATAATTATTAAAACGACTACGAACTAATAAACGCTCTTCATTTGTATTGAAGAAAAAAGCTCGTGGTGAATGAAATACTTCATGAATAGCTTTCATTTGTAAATAAGGTTCATTATGCGCCAAAGATAATAGAATCGCTTTATCCTTCACCTCTTTTATTCCCATAGTTGTTGGATAATAAATATAGGTGAAGAAAATAAATACATCATATTCATCTTTATGCTCACGAATATATTGTACTAATTTCGGACAATATGGACCCTGTTTTTCTATCCATTCTTGTTCATATTGTTCTTCAATTGTGCCCGTTTTAAAATGATCATTCAATACAAGAAATTCTTCTTGATTTCTTTCTTTATCCACTGGAAAACGATGTACATGAACACCTTCAATATTTTCTTCATCTTGATTATATTCATTACGCCAAGTCATATAATCAATTGCTTTAGTAGTAAGAACATGTACTTCATATAGTGGTGTCATCTTTTCTGCTAATTGCTTACAATGCAATTCAGCCCCACCATTTACTTCTAAGCCATATCTTTGCACCACAAAACAAATCTTATTCTTTTTCTTTTCAAACGAACCATTCTTTACTTTCTCACGAATTAATTCTGTCGTTAATTTTTCTATTTGTTCCTCATATCGGTTATATTTACCAAAGTCTTCTTGTATTACTACTGTTGGTGCTAAGCGATTGCGTAAAGCACGTATTGGCTTACTACTCGCAATACGAGAAACAATCTTTCTTGCCTTGCTCATTATCGTTTTACTTCCTTAGCTAAAAACTTTTCTATCGCATGTAACATTTCCTTACCCACTTTTTCAGGATGGAAATCTTCTACTCTTTTTCTTTGTCTAGCAATGATTTCTTTCTTCAATTCTTCATCTTCTAATACCAAATGCATTAAGCTCGCTACTTCAGGGAAATTCTTTTCTTCAAATACAATTCCCGAATCCCCCATAGTATAACGTATTGCTCCTTCATCATAAGCGAGTACTGGTATATCAAACATCATCGCTTCTACTAATGGTACACAAAAGCCTTCATGTTCACTCATACAAAGGAATAAATCAGCTATCTTATAGTAAGCTAATATTTCCGCAAAGCTAACATGATCTGAGAAGTAAATATTTTCAAAATGATTCTCTTCAATATAATTTACCAAATGTGCATAATAAGTAGGATTATCCATATGCCTACCTACGATAAATAAACGCGCATCTTCATCATATTGTTTTCTATATAAAGAGAAGGCATGAATTAAATCTTCATGTTTCTTATTCGGTGCTACTCTACCAGTAAATAATATATTCTTTCCCTTTTTCCCTTTATATTTTTCTATCACACCAGCATCCGGTGTTTTTTGATAATCTTCAAAAGGAATTAAAATAGGTACTACATCTATTTGACATGAATAACCAAAGTCTAATAATTCTTGTTTATTATATTCTGAGTCACAAATACAATAATCAAAGGCATCTTTTAATCTTTTTACTTCATCTCTACCATCTAAACAATGTACATAAGTTTGGAAGTTATATT
>JAFVFM010000189.1 GCA_017475415.1 Solobacterium sp. | reverse complement strand
GACATATATATGAAGCTATTTGAATTAGTGCTTTTAGGGACTAAAAATGATTTAAATAAGTTTTTAGCCAAGATGAGCATAAATGTCAAGAAAGGACAAAAAAAGAAGTGCGTGTTAGATGAACTGTGGACTAATGGCCCAACTGTTGATATGCAAAGAGATGAAACCTGTGATGATTATCATGTTTCATTTGATGTCATCGAAACGGACGACCCATATTTCTATCTGACGACGCTTCAGTATTGGTGTGATAAGTTCCATTTAGAGATGATGTATGCCATTGACGGAGATGGTATTCATATCAATACAGACGAAGCCGGATATATGCTTAAGCGCCATTACGGTTTCGAGGATGAGGAACACCATACGGTATATTTTGATACTGTAATGGATTTGGAAAGCATCCTAAAGAAAGAAGTGCCTGATATGGACAAAGGATTACAGATGTACAATCAGGCATTTGAAACTAACTATACCGATTGGTTCCGTTACAGTAAAGAAGCGTAGTCATACGCCTCTTTTCTTTTGATTAATTAGATATATTAGAACTAATTAATAAGGAGGAATTATATATGAATTACAAGAAGGGGCAGATAGTTATCTATAATCTGCCATATTGGAATAAGACAAAGGGATGTGCAGAAAATAAAAAACGTCCTATGCTTATTCTAAAGCCATTAGAACCCTTAAACGGTAAGGAGCTCTTAGCACTTCCTATATCTTCACATAAATGCTTGGATATAGACGATGTACTAATCACAGCTCAGGAATCTGGTTGTGATTATCCTACAAGTGTGGTAAGAGTTTCTCGTCCTCAATGTATTTATGAGGATGGCATTGAACAGGTAATAGGGGACTTAAAAACCGCTAACCTAAGTAAATGGAACCAGGTACTTTTAGGAGCGGAACGAGCTTTTTATAAAAGTCTTTGGTAATTTTTTTGAGTAGCTTCCTTTTTAGGGAGCTTTTTTAGATATATTAAAACTAGTACAAAAAGGAGGACGTATATATGTTTGTACCAAATAAGAAAAATGAAGGCGCTACAACTTCTCAAACAGTAGCAACTAAGGCTGAACCTAAGACAGCAGTTAAGGCTGAAACAAAGGTAGAAGCTAAGGCAGAAGCAAAACCAGCTACTGCTACTAAAACAACTACCACAAAGGTAACTGCTACTAAGGCGGAAACAAAGCCAGCAGTAACAGAACCTAAGAAGGTAGAAGAAAAGAAAGAAGTTTCTATTGCTGTCCCTGCATATACAGAGGAAGAAATGAAGAAACTATCTTTCAGAACTCGTAAGATGTTATTATCCAGCGAGTTAAAGGCTCCTAAGGGCCAGTACAATAGCTTCGGTAAATATGCTTACCGTAGTGCGGAAGACATCTTAGAAGCATTAAAGCCATTACTTTTAAAGTATTATATGACTTTAGAAGTAAATGACAAAATTGAAGTAAAGGGTACTGTTACAGAACGTTTCTACGTTAAGGCGACAGCTATCCTAAGTGATACCTTATCTACAGAGGTTATCACAAATTCAGCAAGTGCTCGTGAAAGTGATTCAAAGTCTGGTATGGACGCATCACAAATCACAGGTGCTACCTCATCATATGCTCGTAAGTATGCCTTAAATGGCTTGTTCGGCATTGATGACACAAAGGATGCAGATACAGAAGCATTCCAAAGTGCTGGCAAAAAGTAAGAAGTATCTCCCCTAGCAATAGGGGTTTTTTTGTGCGTAAAAAAAGCACTTATCAAAGTGCTTTTCATAGTACAAACTAGCGTATGTGTTCTTTTTTATGCGTTGCTTCATAAGTGGTTAAGTACATATCCTTACGTGTAAATCCTAATTTAGCAAACCATGCATCTAATACATCTTTTGGCATGCCATATGTATCTAAGCGATATAAGTAAATATCGTAATTACCATAATCTTCAAGGAACTCCTGCATGACTTTGGTTCCGTGATGAAATTTAGATTCAATATGGTAAATATAAACACCTTCAGGAATACGTTCGTAATAGATAGTAACGCCTTCTTTATCTATTGTCTGCATACAGATTCCCCCTTTCATATATAATCATAACGCATATAGACACTTTTCGCAAGGATAAAGTGTAAATATGTAAGTATATGTATAAGCATATGTATAAGTACAAAAATAAAAGGACAAATAAAATTAGTTATGATATACTTAAATAGGATATATTAAAAGAGAAGAGAAAAAGGAAATTTATTATTTTAGGTTTTATGTGAATAAGAAACGTGGTATAGATTAGGAATAAAATGAATAAAGCATTAGACCAAGATGTATTAGAAATGTGTGACGCTGTGCGTGAGTGTTTAATAAGAGATGCAAACTATAGACAAGAGCATCATCTTTATAATGATGATGAAGCTATTCTATACATTAACACCTATTTATCTGAATTATTAGATGAAGGATATAGCGTATTTAGAAACACATGTATAAGTTTATGTCATAAACAACCAACTGCTTTGCATAGCGTGTTTGATGGTAGAGATTATTAAAACAATAGGATTATAGTAAAGGAGACTAACTATGAAATTAGAAGAAATTGTTCGTAAACACGTATTAGACACGCTTACATATACAGGTTTAGGAGGGCCATTTGAGCCAGAGTTTTTAACCCCTGGATATATATCAAAAGAAAAGATACAACACTTTTATAAGTGTGTAGGGTATCCTGATAAAGAAATATAAGATGGAACTTTGGTAGAATATTTATATGCTCGATTTATGGTTGTTCCTGTTAAATTACACATCTATGACACAACACCAGCACTAGACAAATTCCTTAGACGAGGGTTTATGCCATTAGATGCATCAGGTGAATTTGTATTCTTTGTTCGACCTAAGGTTCCATGCTCTGAACCTATTGTGGTTAATGGAGAGAAAACGTATCAATGGGTAGAGTTTGAAAATGTATTAGATAGTGCTGAATATATTATTTCAGAAGGCTATAAATATTCCTCTATAATGCGTGAGGAAGTTGCAAAGGCACTATCTGCTTCATCGTATGATTTAGAAAAACAAACAAAAGAAGTAAGTAAATTGAGCAAACAATGGATACCAGAAGGGCAGGCAAGAGCGGAGTTTAAAAAAGAACATGAAGACTTCCCAGGGTGGACAATGCTATTTCCTATTGATGCACATAGAGGATTATCTAAAGATGAGCTATTAGCATTATATAAAGATATACAATCTGCTGATGATATATACAAAACTGTAAACGCAGGTTATTGGAAAGGGGATTGTAATTTCTTATTTCCAACAGGAAAAAGTAATCGACAGACAGCGCAAGAAGTGACTTCTTTTTTGAAGACTTGTCCAGTAGATAAAAATGGGTACCGTATAGTAAGTGATGCTGAAGCAAAGCGAGTGACCTATGCTCGTTATGGTGTTAATTCATGGAAATATTCACCTACTATACGTAAGCGTGAAGAATTAAAGATATTTGATGCTATATATGCTATAGCTACCATAGATATGCGAATAGTACAATTAAATCATATATCTGGTGATTTTGTAGAAGATATTAAAAATATCATAGACACCTATTATTCTACTATTGAAGAATGTTTTAAAGCAAATGACAAAGAAGATATTTTCCAACAAGGCATTAAACAATGGAATTATCTTTTTAAGTATAAGTCGAATAGAGAAGCAACTCCTGAAGATTTAAGAAGATATTTAAACGAAGAAGCTAGAAATTAGCTTCTTTTTCCATTTATTCTCTTTATTGCGCTGGATTTAGGTTATATTATAAGAGAATAAGAAGGAGGATTGTAAGATGGAACAATCAGTAGAATCTTGGATGAGCGTAGCGCATGAGTTTATAGAATTGTTTAAAGCTCTAAAGAAAAAAGAAGAAATCAAAAACAAATATGACGAACAGATATTGCTCGCCAATGCTGATATAACAACATTAGCTGTACGAGGTACTCGAAATATCACAACCGTATTAGGAGAACCTTATATTGAAAATTGTATTGGTGAAATCTTAGTTAACGACTATGATAAAATTTATGAAAACGGCGAATTAAATGTTAAAAAGTTAGCGGATACTTTGCGAGAAGTATATAAAGACGAAAATCTCGAATACTTCTGTAACATGCCACCAACCAAAAACAGCAAATTATTTACCATGCTTCGTGAAACTATTGAGAATTACCAGGATAAGGAATTACAAAGCACAGGAATGTATAAAGATGAAGACTTAACGATGGCTATTGAAGACACATTTATCAATTATATTAATTCGTTAGACTTAGAAGCAATCAGCGAAAACTTCAAAGCTTCTAAAGAAGAATTTCAAGAACGCTGGGAAGATAAAGATGACGCAAAATTCCAATCCGCTGTAAGAACACTAGAGGGATGGGATTTTAAAAAAGAGATTATTCCTCAAAACATTAAAGACGCTCTTGAGGAAGTCGGCCCTTTTGGCGCTGGATATATCTTAGGAAATGAAGCGCAGGCATTAGTCGATAGATATGTACAAACATTTGTAAATAATGGTGCTTTAGAAAGTTCGCATGAAAAGAGCGGACTTCACAATCCATTAATTCTTAATAATCAAGGTAGTGTAGATATTTGTAATGTCAAGCAAGCTCTGAGAGATGCGTATGCAAAAGGTAGCAGTTCTTCACTCAACGAAGTTCACACGGAACTTGAAATTTTTGATGAGACATTTATAGAAGACTTTAATACGCAAAAAGAAATAACTCCTGAATTACTTATATCCGCTATGAATGCTCTTGATGCAAAACATGATGGAGATTATACAATATCCATTGGTAATATGATATTAGCATATGCTGATACACTACCAACATTTGAGGAACAACAAGAATTAAGAGAGTGTGTAAATACGGATG
>JAFVFM010000188.1 GCA_017475415.1 Solobacterium sp. | reverse complement strand
TGTAGGATTTAAAAAACTCTTTTTTGAAGGATTAAGTAATTCATATAGCAATCAAATCACCTTAGATGTAATTCTAAATCCTTATGGTTTCGCATATATGATGTATGCGGCTATATATTATATCGCAGCAATATTAGTATCTTTATTTATAATTCCGTGGCTACGGGTGTTATCCTTGTATAGAGAGTATAGTAAACCAATAAAAAACCTGATTATTTTCATTAGTATGGTTTTATTGATCTCGGTAGGAACGATTGCTTTTACTATATCTGTAAGAGAAGATTTAGGAAGAATTGCACCAAGGTTGCATATGCGATATTTAATGCCATTTATTTTGATTTACTTATTGTTGTATTTTGTTTCGATGGATGGCTTGAATACCAAAGCTTTTGGTTCAAATAGACGAAAAATGTTTCTATTTATTGCGTTAGCATTTTGTGCTTTGGTCTTTAAGGGAACAACATTAGGTTCTAGTGTGGATCAATATTCGTTTATGTGGACGATTAAACTAGAAACAATTTTATCGGGGTTAACGATTCCTATTTTGGGAAAAAATGTTCCTTTATATCTCATCTTTATTGTCGGATTAATAATGGGAATTGCTTTGGTACTCTCTATTTTCGAAAAGAATGCTCGAACAAAAAATGAAATTATATTTTTTAGTGTCTTATTGCTTGTAATGAATATTGGAAATACTATCTTAGCGTATGATGAATTTAAACCTGCTTATCAATTTGATAAATGGGATGTTGAAGAAGTAATTCAATTATCTACCTATATTGATGAGGATGGTGATGACGCTAGAGTTTTAATGATTTTAGAAAATGGTTTGAGCGCTAAAGCGCAGGTGTTGGATACTTTTTTTGATACGGAAGGAGAAGAAATATATATTACAGGAGCCTTTGCGAGAGATTATGAAAATGAAGAACAAGTATCCACTATACCGTTTGAGGAAGCGATTTGGGGAGAACAATACCCTTTAGTTAATGAAATTGAATATGTAATTATTGAAAAGAATATTTTTGATCATGAATATACTTTAGAAAATATGGATGTAATAAACCAAGTGGGAGGACGAAATTTCGTTCTTGTAAAAAATCAGGATAACTTAACATTTGGTGTTGACTGTAAATAATCACAAAAAGGATTAATGGTACATTAATAAGTGGAAGTAATCTTTAATGATGATTGAAACATAAGTATAATAGTATCATGAAAACATTAGTAGAAATATATGATGATGAAATGATATTAAACATTGTGACTTCTTTGAATAAGAAGCCAGAGAAAACAATTTTTTTGTATGAAACTAGGCAAAGAGGAATGATTCATAATAAGATATTGCATCAATACTTAACACATGAAATTGAATATGTCGAATATGATGAAGATCACTTATATGACATTATTCTTCAAATTGATGAAGAGGATATGGCTTATGACATACATGGCGGGAATCATTTAGCGATAGCGACGATTGCCCAATTAGCTGCCGAAAAGAATCGTTTATTATATTATCCAAATTTCAAACAGCGTAAAATGCAAATATTGTGTGATGGTGTTCTACAAAATGAAAGTATGTTTGTGCCTAAGTTAAGTGTTAAGGATATTGTAGGCTTATATGGTGCAGCAGTAAGGGACTTACCAGAAGCAAAATATGACGATGATGGCCGTAAGGTAATTGAAAGAATCATGCGAGTAAAGCGTAAAAATAATTCGAAATGGGCTAACTTTACAAAGCTAATGGCTATGCTCAAGAAACGTTATGAAACTGCACCTGCCTGGTATATAGAAAGAAATGAATATAAAAGATATAAAGATGTATTTGATGGTATACAGGGAATCTTTTATATAGATGAAGCAAGTCATGAAAAAATACGTTTGGAATTAGTTAATCCGGATTATGAAATATTAGTTGTGGATACGGGTGTTGCTTTTGAATATGAAACCTATTACCAAATGTTAGATAGTAAATGGTTTGATGATGTAGATATACGTGTCAATATCGATTGGAATGGAGAACCATTCAATAGAGAAGATCCGAATAGTGAATTAGATGTTATGGCTACTAAAGACGGGCGATTATATTCTATTTCCTGTAAGTCTGGTAAATATGACCAACAATCTATCTATGAAGTGAAGGCGAATGCAGTGAAATTCGGTGGTGAACATTCTATATCGGTTCTATGTACAGATATTAATCATGAGCATGCGGAATTAGTAGAAAAAGCTAGAGAATTAGATGTACTTTTACTAGAAGCGAAAGATATGCGAGAAGGAAGATTAGTAGAAAGAATTAAGAATTGGGTGCGTGAAAGCGATTAAATATGTGAATAATGTGTGGATTATTATTTTTTCAGGTGTGGGGCTAGGAAAAAATGTATAATTAGTCTATGACTTTGGGGGAATAGTATTTCATGAGTGAACAACAACAAACAAAACGTGCGATTGGTGCTGGCTTTTATTGGGTGTTAGCCTTATTGGTATCCATCGTATTTTCTATAGTGATATTTTTCTTGGGTATCTTACCCTTATCGTGGTGTTTTTATATACTAGCGGGGTTGGCTTTTCTTTTGGCAATTCTAGGTGCCCTATCTTCAAAATTCTATCGTAGTAAGTTGGTGAAATTTTTGAATTTACTATTAGCTTTTATATTGGGTTATGTTTCGATTATGGGTCCATATTATAGCGCAAAATTATTGAAGCTATTTGATTCCTTTGGCCAAAATGATGTCATCATTAATGTTTATGTCATGAAAGATCAATCGGATAATTTAATGGATTACCAATATGCATCTTTTATTACAGGTATGGCTTATGAAGAAAGTGCTTGTACTTATGCATTAGATGAAATATCTAATACAATTGGTAATCAATATACAACCTTAGATTATGATTCTATTTATTCTGGTGCAGATAGTTTATATCGTAGAGAAGGGGATGCTTTTATTATGAAGGCATCACTAGAAACTCTATTAACAAGCACGGAAGCCTTTGCGAATTTCTTAGAAGATACCAAAGTTATCGCTACCTATATTCTTAAAGGCAATGATAGTGTAATTGAAGGTAGTAAAGATTTAGTGAATGAGCCATTTGCGATATTCTTTGGTGGTAATGATCAAGAAGGAGAATTATCTACATTAGGTAGAACGGATGTGAATATATTAGTTGTGGTTAATCCTACTACCGGGCAATTAATTCAAGTAAATATACCTCGTGATAGCTATATACCTAATCCTGCTTATGGCTATGCATCAGACAAACTAACGCACTTAGGGGTAAATGGTATAGAAAATACATTAGAAGGTATCGGTGATTATTTTGGGGTTGAGGTAAAGAATTATGTATTATTAAACTTTACTACTTATAGGCAAGTGATTGATTCGTTAGGTGGTGTTAGTGTAAATAATCCATATGCCTTTGGCTTTTGGGATAATCCAAGTGTTTGGTTTGAAGAAGGGCCTATAACCTTAAGCGGGGAAGATGCTTTATTATATGTAAGAGAAAGAAAGACATTACCAGATGGGGACTTTGGTAGAGTCATGCACCAACAATTAGTGATGAATGCCATTATGCAGAAATTAACAAGTCGTTCAATAATCTTCCACTTTGGGGACTTATTACGTGGCTTAGATGGTAAATTCTTAACGAATATTTATGGTAGAGGTGTATATAAACTTGTACAAAAACAACTTGTTGAAGGAACCGATTGGGATATGATTTCCTATCGTATAGATGGAGGTACCGGTGGTGCTTATTGTGCAATCGCTCCTTATCAAGAATTATCTGTTGTTTTCCCGGATGAAGCGCAGGTTGAACTAGTAAAAAATGAGATACAAATGTTGTTAAGAGGGGAAAGAATCACACAAAAGTAAGAAATGCGTGTAGTAGTAAAGTATGGTAGAATCAAACAGTGGAGAGTATATGCAGAAACCAATATCTATATTGATGAGTATATATGCGAAAGAGAATCCAATTTACTTTCGTAAGGCAATGAATAGTATCTATAAACAAACGGTTTTAGCAAGTGAAATTGTATTGGTTGTAGATGGTGAAATTAATGAACAACTAGAAGAAGTGATACGGGATAATCTAAGAAGGACTATCCCTTTAGTTGTGGTCCGTTTAGAAGTAAATAAAGGTTTAGGTATAGCCTTATGTGAAGGACTTAAACATTGCCATAATGAATATGTTGCGCGTATGGATACGGACGATATCATGCGTCCATATCGCTTAGAAAGACAATATACTTTCTTAGAGAATCATGAAGATGTTGTAGCAGTAGGGGGCAATATTAGTGAATTTGTGGAAGAAGGTAAGGCCTTGCGCACAAAATATATGCCGGCTACGTATGAAGAAGTATATGCTTATGGGAAATATCGTAATCCCATTAACCATATGACAGTGATGTTCCGTAAATCCGCAATTGAGGCTGTTGGAAGCTATAGGGATGTAAAGGGCATAGAAGATTATGATCTTTGGATTCGCTTATTAGCTGCAGGATACAAAATAAGGAATATACAAGAAGTATTAGTAGAAGCACGTGTATCAGAGAATTTTGCGGGTAGACGTGGAGGCAAGGAATACTTTGAGCGTTATAAAGAATTACGTAAACAACAACATGAACTCGGTTATACAAACCAATATGAATATATGAAGGCTTTAGCCTTTACTTATGGAATGACACGTATGCCTAATGCCTTACGCAAACAGGCATATAAAGGGCTTAGATTAGGAAAAAAATGACAAAGAAGATCTTAGTAGATGCTCGCTCACTTGGTGAAAAGCCAAGTGGCATAGGCATGTATGTATACTATATGGTAAAGGCGTTATATGAATATAACGATTTTTCTCTTTCTTTAGTTACAGATGTTGCCTTGAGTGAAGAAATATTAGAATTAGAGAAATGTGGTATACCGATTTACCGTTATGGTAAGGGAATGAAAAAGAATTTTGGTTTATTTTCTTATTATCATTTTGTACAACAGTGTATACATGAAGAAAAGCCAGATATCTTTTGGGAAGCGAATAACTTAGTACCAATTAAATTAGAGAATCCTTATGGGAAATTAGTGGCAAGTATTCAAGATATGTTTCCTCTTTCCCATCCTAAACATTATGGTATGATTTATCCACACTATTTCAAATATGGAATGGATAAAACGATTGATTGTTTTGATGCATATATTTATGACTCAAATGATACAAAGAAGGAAGCGGAGAAATATTTCCCTGCCTTACAAGGAAAAAAGTCGTTAGTAAGTTATATTATTGTGCCTAGATTACCAAAAATAGAAGAGGTAGATAATGGTGCCTTCTTATATGTTGGAAATCTAGAAACAAGAAAGGGCACAGATATTTTACTGAATGCCTATCGTGAATATAGAAGAAATGGTGGAATGCGTACTTTACGCTTATCTGGTAAGATTCGAGAAGAAGCGATTCGTAAATTATTAGCGGAAGTTTCGGAAGCAGTAGGGGGTATCGAATACCTTGGCTATTTATCTGAAGAGAATCGCAATAAAGAATATGCTTCATGCCATGCCTTTATTTTCCCATCTAGGGCTGAAGGTTTTGGTATACCGGTAGTAGAAGTATTGAATTATGCTAAACCAATTATTGCGACAGATTTAGATACCATTCATGAAGTAGTTGGTGAATGCATTGAATATATTTCTTTAGATGATCAGGTTGTAAAAAGGTTAGCAGATTTAATGTTACTAGATGCCTTTGTGGTCATTCGTGAGGATTATGAAAAAGTAATACAAAGATATTTACCAGAAATAGTGGGCAGTAAAATGCGCGATTATTTCAATGAGCTTTAATTATGACAAAAGAAAAGAAAAAGAAGGATTATCGCTTACTTATCGCTACGGTTGTATTATTTATCGCAAGTGTAGCTTTTTGGGTATATATAGGGCATTATGCAAGACGATTATCGATATATAATGATGAATTATTATATTATTCTTATGCCCAAAATCTAGTCCAAGGTAGGGGTTTCCCGGTTGTTTATAGCAATATTCCATATGACATAAATCGCTATGTATATAGCATATTAATTAGCCCTGCTTTCTATATGAGTAATCGCTACCATCAATTCCAAGTTTTAGCTTTAATCAATGCCACAATCATGAGCTCAGCGATTATTCCTCTAGCTTTATTAGCGAAAAAGATGTTATTACATTTTAAAACACAATTAATGGCTTTGATTCTTTTTGTGGTATCAGCTGATTTTTGTATAACTTTATTTTATATGGCGGATATTAGCTTCTTTACCATCAATATATGGATGTTCTATTTCGCCTTTTGTATCTTTAAGGAAAAGAAGAAAAAAGCTCTATATGCCTTATTATTTGGTATTTTTGCGGGCTTATCTATGTTAAATAAACGTAGTTCAGTTATTGTAATTGTTGCCTTTTCGTTAACGGTTGTACTCTATTTTTTTACTGAAGTTTTTCGTAAGAGGGAAAACAGAGCGAGTATTTGGCAATATGTATTTGCCTTAGTTTTCTTAGCTGGTTTTGCCTATCTAGGATATCGATTATTCCTGCATTTTGAATTTGATAAAGTGATTTTGACGATACTTGATCGTCAAAAGGAATATTTAGAAGGAGAAGATGTTCATATTGCACAAAGGTTTATTTATTATGCCTTACAACTAGCGGCTGCTTCTTTATATTTACCATTCGCTTTACCAGTCTTATTTCCAGAAAGATTAAAGAAAGAAGATCGTTTCTTATTGATTATGGTCATTCTTACTTTTATTGGATTTTCTCTAGTGGAATTCCACTATAGCTTTGGGGACATGTATGAT
>JAFVFM010000187.1 GCA_017475415.1 Solobacterium sp. | reverse complement strand
GCAGCACCTGCTGCAGTGATTTCTTTATTGAGTAAACTATTTACCCAATATGCTTTACCATTAGCGTCTGGATTACGGTTTAAGCATAATTGATATAAACGTGTTACAAATTCTTCTACCTTGGATACTGTTTCTGCGCTATATAATTCAATCCATAAAGCAGGGCGTACACCAGTGATTGTATTTGTAGTAGCCATACCAATTTCATCAACCATACCACTATTATGAACATATTGTTTGTTCATCTTTGTCAAACCGCTATTTCTTAACCAATAGTAGCTACCGCCCTTTTCATTTGGCCCTTCCCCATATTCGCTTCTCGCTTTTTTTATCGCATATTGTGTAGCTTCAGCCTTGCGCTCCATATCATTCTCAAAATAATTCTTCACTTCTTCTTCGCTAAGCAAGAATACATGATCATTACTAGCTGAGCCACCCGCTGTACCAAAACGAGTATTGTTGCTGATAGAAATACTACGTTGTGCAATTTTCTTCTTATCTTCCGCACTAAATGCTTCATTATAGAAAGTAGTATTTAATTTTTCACGCATTGTTGTATTTGCCCAATCTGTCGTTGTTGGGTAGTTGTATAAATCGTAAGAATTATTGAAACGATCAACATATAATATATACTTACTTACAACCAAAGCATATCTGCCTTCTCTTTTTAAAACTATCCATTCAATAGGTTCTTTTGTCGTGCTATTAGATTGATAATAAGAACCCAATTTAATGGTTTCTTTTGCCTTATATGGAGTGGCTGCAGCTTCTCTACCTGTATATGTAAATGCTGCGCGATTTAAAATATCGTTACCTGTTTCTTTCGGAATAGCATTAAATTGCGCTTGTGTACCTGTATAAACAGACTTTCCATGTGGAGGTAATAGCGCAGCACAATTCTCAAATGCACCTTGCCCAATGTAATTTACACCAGCACCCATATTCACAGTTGTTAAAAGGCCACATCCTATAAATGCATAATCATCTATGATGCCTCTTTTGATTGCGATACTACTAATTGGTGTATAGGCAAAACCATATTCACCTATATAACTTAAATTCGGCGATAATGTAACATTTCTTAATTGTCCGCTACCCCCAAACCCATAGCTGCCAACACTTGTTACTCCTCCAGCATTAACAGTATGCAAGCCCGCTGCGTTTTGAAAAGAGTGATTACCTATCTCCGTAACACTAGCTGGCATATTGACAACTTGAATTGAATCACAATTAACAAATGCGAAATCAGCAATCTTTGTGACACCTGCAGGGATATCTACCCTTGTAACAAGACTGCCATTTAAATATAGCTTTTTACCCTTTTCTAATGGATTAGAATAAAAAGAACCAAATTTAATATTAACCCACGCTCTTAAATCTTGAATATGTACTTGTTGTAAGTTACCACAACCTTCAAAAGCACTAATACCAATAGCCTTAACAGATGGTGCAATTGTAACTTTGGTTAGATTAGGACAGTTAATAAATACACTTTCATCTAATGTTTCTACGCCATTTGGAATCACTACTTCTTTTAAACCAGAAGCATGGAAGGCAAAAGAACCAATTTTCTTAACTGTACCTGGAATGGAAACGCTTGTTAAATTAGGATATGCTCCATTGCCGAAGATATATGTAGGAATATTGGTAATACCAGAATTAATGACAACACGATTGATACTCGCACGCTTGTCATACCATGGATAATGTTGAGGGCTATAATATTCTGACATTTCCCCACTACCGCTAATGGTTAATGTACCATTATTTAAAGTCCAAGTAATATTTGGACCAGCAGTAGGCAATTGACTTACCTTAACATTACCACCAACTTTAGCCTCTACTGCTGTAGAAGGCATGCTAAAAATGGACACCGTTAACACGAATGTACAAAGTAATAATTTAATTAGCTTCATATATTTCTCCCCTTCAACTTTAACTATCCCTATTATCT
>JAFVFM010000019.1 GCA_017475415.1 Solobacterium sp. | reverse complement strand
CCCCTTCCCTTGTTTAATCGCAATCGCTAATACAGCTATATCTGATGGATTAACTCCACTTATACGTGATGCCTGTCCCATAGTTGCAGGTTTATAATCATTTAATTTTTGTCTGCCTTCTAAAGATAGATTGTCTACTAGGCTATAGTCAAAGTCGACACCTAATACGATATATTCCATATCCGCTAATTTCTTCGCTTCCCGTTTCGCCTTTTCTATATAACCTTCATATTTGATATCGATATCACACTTTTCAGCAATCTCATCATCTACTTCTATATCAACTATATTAAGTAATTCCTTCGTTGTTGTATTTGGTCTTTTTACAAGATCTAGCCCATTTACTCCCTTATGTTCACTATTGTTGTAACCTAAACCATCTAAATATACCTTCGTTTTTTCATCATCTAAGTGATAAATTGTTTCTTTAAGTATATCTTTTACTTTTTGAATCTCACCTTGTCTTCTTTGATATTCTTCATATCGATCTTTTGAAATCAAACCAACTTCTTTTCCTTTTTCAATAAGCCTGTCTTCAGCATTATCATGTCTCAACAATAATCGGAATTCTGCTCTACTTGTTAGTAAGCGATAAGGTTCTAATGTACCCTTCGTTGTTAGATCATCAATAAGTACTCCTATATAGGCTTCATCTCTTCGTAATACAATTGGTTCTTTTCCATCCAGCTTGCGACTCGCATTGATTCCCGCTAATAAACCTTGGCCAGCTGCTTCTTCATAACCCGATGTTCCGTTTACTTGTCCAGCAGTAAATAAATTTGCTATCAACTTATTTTCTAAACTAGGCTTCATTTGTATTGGGTCAATTGCGTCATATTCTATGGCATATGCATATTTCTTAATAACACAATTTTGAAAGCCAGGTAATGTTCTTATCATCTTTTCTTGTACATCCCTAGGTAGTGAGGTAGAAAAACCTTGTACATAGGTTGTATCTAATTCTAATGATTCTGGCTCTAGAAAGAGTAAATGCCTTGGTTTGTCTTGAAAACGCACTAATTTATCTTCAATCGATGGGCAATATCTAGGACCTACTCCTTTAACTACTCCAGAATACATGCTGGACTTTTCTAAATTGTTGAGAATAATCTCGTGTGTTTCCTCTGTTGTATGGGTCATATAACAAGGTACTTGTTCGTTAAATGGCTTAATCGACTTAGTTGTAGAAGAAAAATGCAAAAATCCTTCTGTTCCTGGTTCGTAACTCGTTTGTGTAAAATCAATCGAGTTCGTTAATACACGTGGTGGTGTACCAGTTTTTAAACGGAAGGTTTTTAATCCTAAGTCTCTTAAGGATTGTGATAAATCTTCTGTTGTTTCTTCTAAATCTGGACCGCCTTTTTTCACCTCATCACTAATCATATTTACACCAGCCATATAGGTACCTGTTGTTAATATAATTATTTCCGAGGAAATAATTTCACCACTCTTTAGCTCTACTCCTTTAACACGATTATCTTCGGCAAGTATCTTGATCGCCATACCTTCCTGTACCGTTAAGTTATCTTGTTGTAAACATACGTTTTGCATATAGCGACTATAGGCGAGCTTGTCGCTCTGTACACGAAGCGCTCTTACTCCCGGTCCTTTAGCACTATTGAGCATCTTAAATTGTAAAGCTGTTTGATCTGCTGCTTTTGCCATCTCTCCACCCAGTGCATCGATTTCTCTTACAACAATTCCTTTTGCGGGACCGCCAACACTTGGATTGCATGGCATCTTTCCTATATTGTCTATGCTTAAAGTTAAAAGTAATGTTTTCTTACCCAATCTAGCGGAAGCTAAAGCTGCTTCTATTCCAGCATGGCCTGCCCCGATGACAATAATTTCATAACTATTCATGATTGATTGTCTCCACTAAATCAAGTACTTCTTCAGGTATCGCATTTCCTAATAATTGAAAACTTAGTCTTCGTTCTAAGTTCGCTTTTTTCGCCAATAATCTATACATCGTTATTCTTCCTATTAATTCGCGTATTCTTAAATCACGATCGTTTGCATGTGCTACAAAAGGTAGACCGATAATAATTGTATTTTTCGTTACTTTGATACTATCTGTACGACTACCCCTAATCATTTCCCATTCATCATTTTCAATTCTTTGTTTCGCCAATTTATAACATTGTTGACGCTCTTTTTCACTGCCTGCTTCTTTACCAATTTCACGATGAATTACCGCTATGTAATGTCGTATTTCATCCCGTTCAAATATTTCTTCTTGATTAGCGTCACTATCGAGTGACCAAAAATCAATTCCTCTTTCTGCTGCCTTTTTTAATATTTCTACTGTTACACGTGGATCATTACGATCTAAATAACAATAGCTTTCTAAATTTTTCGGAATATCAATTCCAACTTCTTCTGGATAAATAGAAGTAATAAAAAATACAACATCTGTTAAATATAAGCAGGACATTTGTTTTGGTATGTCACCTTTAGCTGCTTTCTCAATTGCCTCTTTCAATAAAGCTTCATTATCATAGCCTGTTGATTGTCCATACATTTGCCACATTTGTTTTAAAGAAAGACGTTTAACAGAATCAAAATGCGCATATCCTACTAATCCCTTTTTCTTATTGTGCTGGGAACGCGCGAAAAAGAAGAGTAAATCCCCTTTTCGAAAATCTGCGAATTTTTTCTTACTGGATATACGCCAGAATAAAATCGACTTATTTCGACATAAGCGATGGTATTCCAACATACTCTCATCTGTTACATACGCAATTGAACTCATGTTTACCTCTAAAACAAACCAAAAGACTTCCCTTTTTCATCTATGCCCATATGCATTGCAGCGGGTTCTTTTGGTAAACCTGGCATAGTTAAAATACTTCCTGTATATACAACCACAAAACCTGCACCGCGCGATATGCTTAAGTCTTGTACATGGATAGTAAAATCTTTCGGTCTTCCTTTTTTCTTTTCATCATCACTTAGGCTAAGTGGTGTCTTTGCCATACATATAGGTAACTTATCCCAGCCTAATTGATTAAATAATTTGATTTTTTCTTTTGCGTTATCACTGTATTCCACGCCATCTGCGCCATAGATAGTCTTGGCTATCTTTTCAATTTTATCTTCTATACTTTCCTCTTCCTCATAAATGAAATGGAAGTCATTTTCTTTCTCACAAATATTTACAACTAATTCCGCTAATGCTTTCATTCCTTCTCCGCCATTAGCCCAGCCATCAGCTTCGGCTACTGGATGCTCATTTTCCTTGCACCAAGTATATAAGGCTTCAACTTCATTTGTTGTATCAGTAGAGAATTTATTTATTGCGATGATATAAGGCAAGCCAAAGGCTTGTATACTTTCTATATGCTTCTGTAGGTTTTCTATACCCTTAAATAAAGCTTCTATATTTTCTTTTGTTAAATCAGCTTGTTCAACACCACCATGCATCTTCAAGGCACGAATTGTCGCTACAATGACTACTACATTTGGCTTTAATTCACCTTTACGGCATTTGATATCTAAGAATTTTTCTGCACCTAAGTCCGCCCCAAAACCAGCTTCAGTCACTACATAATCTGCCAACTTTAAAGCTAACTTTGTGGCAATAATCGAATTACAACCATGTGCGATATTCGCGAATGGACCACCATGAATGAGTACTGGTGTATGTTCTAATGTTTGTACTAAGTTAGGCTTAAGAGCTTCTTTCATCACTAAAGTTGCTGCCCCACTAGCACCAATATCTTTTACCGTTATCGGTTCGTTATCAAAGGTATAGGCAACTATCGCTTGTCCTATTCTTTCTTCAAAATCTTTTAAATCCTTTGCCAAACACAAAATAGCCATTACTTCTGTCGCTACAGTTATCACAAAATGATCTTTTCTTTCTATACCATTTGTCTTTTTTTCTTGAGCTATTGTAATATCACGCAATGTGCGATCATTCATATCTAAGCATCGTTTCCATACAACTTTTTCTGGGTCAATTTGTAATGGATTACCTTGATAAATAGAATTATCTAGCATCGCAGCAATGAGATTATTAGCGGTGGTTATCGCATGCATATCTCCAGTAAAATGCAAATTGATTTCTTCCATTGGTACAACTTGCGCATATCCACCACCTGTTGCTCCACCCTTTAAGCCAAATACCGGTCCTAAGGAAGGCTCTCGCAAGCAAGCTATTACATTCTGATTTATTTTTTGTAAGCCATCTGCTAAGCCTACTGTTGTGGTTGATTTACCTTCGCCTGCCTTAGTTGGATTAATTGCTGTAACTAAGATTAATTTGCCATTTGGCTTTTCTTCTATAGCAGGTATATTTGTTACATCTACTTTCGCTTTATTTCTTCCATATAGTTCAAGGCAGTCTAAAGGTATATTTGCCTTCTTTGCAATTTGTTCAATATCTTCAAGTGTTGCCTGTTGTGCTTTTTCCAAATCTTTATTCATATTCTATCTATTCTTCTACTTTTCTTCTTCCTGATAATGCATGTGCTAAAGTCATTTCATCTGCGTAATCTAGGAATCCACCCGAAGGTAAACCATGCGCTATTCTTGTAACTAATACACTTGGGCATTCTTTTTTTAATATCTTATTTAAATATAATGCCGTCATCTCTCCATCCATTGTTGTACTTGTCGCTAATATAATTTCTTCAGCTTCTTGTGCTCGCTTAATTAAAGTATCGATATTCAAGTCTTCTGGCATTATGCCTTTAGATGATGATAACAAACCATTTAATACATGGTAGGTTCCATTAAACTCCTCTAATCTTTCCATTGCGAGTACATCTTTGGCGGATTGTACAACTACAATTTGTTTTGCATTGCGCGATGTATCCTTACAAATTTCACATTCATCTTCTTCAGATAGATTGCCACATATCTTACACTGGCGTAGCTTTGTCTTTACATCCACTAAAGCTTGAGCAAAACGACGTACATCTTCTTCTTGCATATCCGTTATATTTAAGGCATATCGTTCTGCCGACTTTTCTCCTACACCTGGCAATTTGCGAAACGCTTCAATTAATTCTTGTAAGCTTTTTGGGTACATATTACATTCCAGGAATTTTTATTCCTGCAGTTGATGCACCCATTTGTTCTTCTCTATCTTTATTTG
>JAFVFM010000186.1 GCA_017475415.1 Solobacterium sp. | reverse complement strand
TCTATTTCTTTTGAAGAATAGAATTGAATCAAAGTCTTTTGTTGATGAATAGCTTGATAATCAAAAATCGCATTATATTTTAACCAAATACAATCTTTCTGTGATGGAGAACGCGAAGGAAACCATATTTCATGCGTTAATTCACTAACACAAACAGGCACCTTTTGTCGTATATGCAATATTTCCTGTGCTGCATGCATTCTACCATCCATTGTTGAAAAAAAACGCAAACAAGCTTCTTCAATATATTGAATTGGTAAAGCATTTTCTATTCTTTCTTCACCTTCCTCATTCAATACTAAAGTTGTTCGATTTTTTCTTTTCAAAAGGACATCATTCTTCTTTACAACAACAGGTATTTTCATTACAGTCTTCTTTACAAATTACTTCTAAAGCTAATGTATCAATTGCGTATACTTCAATTTCAATTTTTGCATTCTTTGGTAAAGCTGCTACTTGTACGGTAGAACGCGCTGGATATGGTTCATTAAAATAGCTACCATAGATTTCATTAACTATCCCAAATTCACTTAAATCCGTCATGAAGATATTTGTTTTAACGATATGATCCATCGTCAATCCCACTTCTTCTAGTATTGCTTGGATATTGTTTAAACTTTGTTTTGCTTGTGCATCGATACCACCTTCAACAATTTCTCCACTATCAGGAAGAATTGGTAATTGTCCAGATACATAAATAAAGTCACCAATTTTAATTGCAGGTGAATAAGGCCCAATAGCCTTTGGTGCATTATTTGCACAAATTGCTTCTTTAATACTCACATTGACTCCTCTTCATAATACTCTTCTGTATTTTCATCATATTGGTCATCTGCATTTTCATAGAAAGAATAATATAATTCTTCTCTACGTTTCATTTGTTCCTCATGACGAGAATTCATCATCGTATAAAAATAATATAAGCTGATGAGTGTCGCAAATAGCAGTACACCATAAGAAATATAATCCGCAAATGACTCTAACATAATAAAATTATATCCTCACAAATTTATTTGTCCAAATATATGCTTAAAAATTAGACAAAAAGTCCTCTCCTTTAATGACTTCTGTTTGACTTAGTCCTTGATAGCCTAATTGACGCATCACTTCATATACCACAATTGCAACAGAATTAGATAGATTTAAGCTTCTTGCATTTTCTACCATAGGTATGCGCATACAGCGATCTAAATGTTCTTTTAAGATTTCTTTAGGTATACCAGTACTTTCTTTACCGAAGATTAAATAAATATCCTTTTTACACTCTTCATATTGAAAATAATCTGGTGTATGTTTACAATATCTTGTAACATAATAATAATCTCCATCATTCTTAGATAAAAAATCAATCCAATTCTCATAACGTAATAATTCAATTTCATCACGATAATCCATACCTGCTCTGCGTAAATGTTTTTCATCCAGATAAAAGCCTAAAGGCTCAATTAAATGTAAACGGCAATGAAATGCCATCGCTGTACGCATAATATTTCCCGTATTCTGTGGTATTTCTGGTTCATATAAAACGATATTTAACATTACTTTCTTTCCTTCCTTTATACTTCTTCCACAAAACGATTAACTTCTCTTCGATACAAATAATGAATTATTAAATACATAATTGCCACCACAAACAAAAAGGTAAAAATAATCATTGCTACCATATCAAAGAAGAAGCGTTCTGGAAACATATTAATCATGATGGATATATTTGGATCCAATAAGAATAAATCATTATCGAAGAATACATAATGGAAATTCATCCAAAAGCTATTGAAATCCAATATTGCCCATATCGCTACAAAGGCTACAACTACTGACAACAATATACAGCCTTGTTGGAAGGATTCTTTAAAAAAGGAAAAGAATTGTTTTTTATGATTGAAATAATAATAAAAGTAGATAGATAAAGCTAGCCACATAAGGCTCCACCGCACATTCATTGCCTTTTGGTAAAGATTTT
>JAFVFM010000185.1 GCA_017475415.1 Solobacterium sp. | reverse complement strand
CTTCCTCATATTCATTGAATCTTCCTTCTGCATCAAAGCGGCCAACACTACCGAATAATTCCATTTGTCCTTCTATTTTAGCGCTACCATCTTCTGTAAAATAAAAACGTCCACTACCTGGTAAAATAAGCCAGCCAAGATGATATTTACCACCATTAGCAGGATCAAAATAATATTTCTTTCCATCAATTCTTTGGAAACCTGTCAATTGTTTCCCATTTCCATATACACAAATCTTACGATCATCTTTGCGTACCAATTGTAAATCCGGGACATATGAGCCTCTTGTTATACCATAGGCTGCACATAATTTTGTGAATTCATTACTTTTCACAAAACCCGCTACTACATAATCTCTTGTATAACCATCTTCTAGCATTTTATTCCAATATGCTAAGCCACTCGCATCTCCACTTCGATTCAATATAGCTTGATAAGCAATCTTTAAGAAATCATGATTACTCAAATTGCGACTGATGAATTCTTGACTTAAGAAGAAGGATCTCACCGTTAAAGCCCCCGTATGAATTCCTTGTGCCAAACGACTTGTCCAATGATTTAAGCCAGCTAAATCCGCATTACGATTTAAACAAATATTATATAGCCTATCCACAAAGTAGCGGATTTGTGTATTCCCAATTGACGAAACTATCTCTGCTTTGCCAGCTTCAATACCATATTTCGCACATAGATTTTGGAATTCATTCGACTTTGTGAATTGGTTAATGACATAAGCTCTGCTTTCCCCAATTTGTAGTTGTTTTACCCAGAATACTTTTCCTGATACATCACCTGTTCGATTCATTAGTGTCTTATATAACAAATTCACAAATTCAATATTATCGATTTTCTTTTGTGTAAATTCATTACTCAAAAAGAAACTCTTTGCGACTTCACTCGCTGATTTTCTTTTCATGCGCAATGATGTAGTCCATTCTGTAAATCCTTTAGTATCTGCATTTCTTCCTAAAGCGAAGCGATATAGCCTAACCACAAAGCCTTCAATAGAAGGATCATTTAAGGATATTTGGTTAGGTTGTAAAGCATCTATGCTTACTCTTTCATTTCTTTCTATCGCTTCAATAGGCATAGCGCTATTAAAGATACAGAACAAGCTCAACATCAAACAAACTATTTTTTTCATCATGAATTCCTTTCACATCATGTCGTATAAGACTATGTTTTTTTGTACTCAATATAATTCTATTTATGCGTTGCAAAGAAGGCCGCGCCTTGATATATATCTATGCGATCTGTACTTTTTTGATTGAAGATGAAGGAAGTTGAATAACTTCCATTTCTTCCTGCATTTAGAGGATCATAAACATTTGTTTGGCCATTATTATAGCCATTTAATACAATGCAATGTGTATAACCAGCAGGAGAAAATGTTCCTGGATTCATATTGGCTAATACAGCATAGCCCTTTTCTAAATAACGATTTAATTCCGCTATTGAATAGATTGGATATACTTGCATACCATAATTTCTTAAGACAATAGATAAACCTTCAGAAGACATACCTAAGAATAAGCGATTAAATGTAGAGGTATTGTAGTATGCATAATTCGCTACTTCAATTGGACTAACGCTTCTTCCTAAAGAACCTGTTAATACCATAGCTAAGCTTGTTGGCATACAACCAGTAGAAGCCATTGTCCAAGCTCCATATACTCTACCACCCCACCGTGCATCACCTTGGGCATAATAGGTAATTGGTATTGGTGTTTGTTTTATCTCTTTAGGATCTAATACAATACTTCCTTTATCAATACCATATTGTGCGCATAGATTCTTAAATTCTTTTCCTTCCACAAAACCATATAATACTTG
>JAFVFM010000184.1 GCA_017475415.1 Solobacterium sp. | reverse complement strand
TTGGGGATAAAGAGGCAAGTATTTCTTTATCTTTAAATAAAAGCACGCTAGGGGTATATTCTACTTTGTCTTTTAAGAATGAAGTGGATCTTTCTTTTATTGTAGCTAAGCTAATTTCATAAATATCAATATAGCCTTCTTCATTAAAACGTTCTATTAAAGGACTAAATTTAGCACAGGATGTGCATCCTGCAAGAGTGATATATAAGGCGAAGGTATCGCCACTTTCTTTCTTTTCCTCAATTTCTTCTAGGGAAATAGATGGTAAATCTTTTGTGTCTATTTTAGTTTCTTCTTTTGGCCCGGTAGAAGAAGAGTCTTGGTTTAATTTATGTAAAGCAGAAAATAAGATAGGGTGGTAATTTACTTTATGAAAGTCATAATAGGCTTTTCCATTTTCTTCATGCTTAATTTGAACTTTGTGACTTCCTTCATAGAACCAATAACCACCTGTGTTATAAATCTTATTTGCGTCCCAACCTAAATCAATTAACATATTTTTCGTCATGCCAGCATATCCGCCACCACCGCACATTAAGAAGATTGTTTTATCTTTAGGAAATAAATCTTCTAATATTGACATAGACTCTTCGAAGTTGGCATGATAGCCATCTTCATTATGGCTGAATAAGGTTTCGCCTTGATAGCTTGTTCCTACTTCTTCTGGTAAACCTTCTACATTTACTAGATATGGATAAGGTACAATTTCAAAACCTTCTACATAACCGGATAAATAGGAGTCTCCGCCTATGGCTTCATAATTTGCTTCATCAATTAACATGCGCATATCACGATATACAGCATCTTCACGATTGAGATATTGATCAATGGTTTTTTCGTTAATGTTTTTATCAATGCCAAATTGGCTACCACGAATGCCTTCCTCTAGTTCTGGGCTAGGAAGGCTAGTAGTTTTGTTTTCTGTAGTGCAAGATGTAAGTAGAAGCGCACTAAGCACAATAACACAATATTTTTTTATTTTATTTTTCATTTGATTACCTCGTTAATTATTATAGTATTTTTTTGAAAAGAAACCTATATATGTGATTATGTCACAGTAAAAGGGGAGGAGTTGAAGTATAGTAAAAGTGAAGTAAGAGGATAAAGGAATGAAGTTAATTATAGAAAAGCCACTTAAGACATATATGGAAGAAGAAAACCTAAGTGGCATTGTGCTTGAAGTGGGAGAATGTATTGCCTGTGGTGGGGGATATAAAAATGTAAATGCCTATTTTCTAAAAGAAAAAGGGGAAATTGATGAATCTAAATATTTTATAGAAGAAAGTGAAGTAGGAAAGATTTATTTCCCTAAGGAAGGTATTCTTTATGGTGATACAGTACGTTTGGTTTGGAAGAGTTATTATTGGGAAGGCTTAGGAGTATCTGGCGCTAAAGCAATACAAGAAAAAAACTAGCCATATTTAAGCTAGTTTAAGAATTAATTTGTAGGTAAATAGAATTCTGTAGTTGTTTGATTAGCGTGGTAAGGTTATTTAATTGGTTCTTTTTGACATAAATGACTCTTTAGAATTCCACATGAATGAGTTTTATTTTTGGATGTTCTTCACGCATGATACTGTTTGTTGTATAGAGAGTGGTAATTTCATCTAACAATTCACTTTGAATAACGGTATTTTCACAATGGGATACAAATACATAGAGATTCTTAGCACCTAATTCTTTTAATTTTTTCGCTGCTATGCATAAGGTTTTCCCACTTGCACAAATATCATCAATCATTAGAATATTCTTCCCTGGTATATTTTCAATATCGCCTTCGATGAGTAAGCTTTGAATCACCCGTGTTGTTTTATCGCGAGTTTTCATGCCATATACATATTCTCCACCAATTTTATCTGAATAACGTTTTACAGCACCTTCATCAGGATAGAACATTAGAGTCTCACTTCCTAATTCTTCTAATAATGTATGCACATATTTTTCTGGTGTTCTTACAACCAAATTATTAAAGAGTGCTTCGCTTACGATAGAATGTGGGTCAAGCACAATAACTCGACTTAGATTAAGACTGTTAATGATTTCAGAAAAATATTTGAGTGAGAATACATCTTTATAGCGTTGAGCACGATCTTTGCGCGCATTTGGAATATAAGGCATATGTAATTCGATATCGTGAATACCTTTATTCTGTAAGTGTCTTGCAAGGAAATATACAACAATTAGTTCTTCGTTATTGTCAAAACGCCATTCGATTGTATTTGTTTCACCAAATTTCAATAAAGAATATTCGATTTTTACATCTAGTGCTCCATCTGAAAAATGCTTAGGATTAACTTCTGTTTCGTTAAGAAAAATCATTTTCATCACCTCACCTTTATATTCATATTATACTTGATAAGGAATGTCATGAATAGTGAACTACCCACCACTTATCACGAAGTGATTGAAGTGGGGGCTTCTAGGAAGTATATTACTTCCATTTAAGAAGTTTGATATTTAAGTTTCCACCTACTACTAGGCAATCCTTATTCTTACAGGCGTGTCCACTTC
>JAFVFM010000183.1 GCA_017475415.1 Solobacterium sp. | reverse complement strand
ATCATAAAGATATACGCAATGAAGGCTCTGGTAAATTAGGTGCTTCAAATGCAGGGCGCGATTTAGGTAAACCTATCGCAATTATCGTAACAATATTAGATGCTTTAAAAGGCTTTTTCTCTATGCTAGTAGCACACTATATCGCTCCTGGCTTAGAAGTCTATGCTGGCTTAGCTTGTTGTATAGGACATTGTTTTCCTATCTTTGCAGGCTTTAGAGGAGGCAAGGCCGTTGCCACATCCTATGGTTTCTTATTAGGCATTGTAATCTTATTAACGAAACATTATTTTTTACAATTTCTCTTACCTATACTTTGTTTCTTTCTTCTCCTCTTTCTTACTAAGATGGTTTCTCTTTCTTCGATTGGTTCCTTACTTATTTCAACAATCATATCCCTTATTCTATCCTTATCCGAACAAAGCAACTATGCTATACCCATTTCCTTATTCTGCTTATGGATCTTTGTAACCTACAGGCATAAGGATAATTTAAAACGCATAAAAGAAGGAACAGAAAGTAAAATTACATGGATGGGTTAATATGGGAAAAATAAAAACATTTACATTAGATATTTCACCCTTATCACAATCACCAAGAAAGATATGGGTATACTTACCAAATAGTTATACTAAGACAAAGAAAAAATACGATGTGCTTTATATGTTCGATGGGCATAATCTCTTCTTTGATGAAACAGCTACATATGGAAAATGCTGGGGACTAAAAGATTACCTAGACAAAATGAATTTAGACTTAGTTGTTGTAGGACAGGATTGTAATCATGAAGGCAATTTACGTCTAGCAGAATATTGTCCTTTTCCCATAAAGAAAAAACCAAAATGGGTAAAAGAAGAATTAGATTATTATGGTGACTTCACAGCAGAATGGTTTGTAAAAGTACTAAAAAAAGAATGTGAAAAACGTTTCCGCATATATAAAAGTAGAGAACATGTAGGAATAGCTGGATCTAGTATGGGTGGCTTAATGGCAGCTTATTGTATTACGAAATACAATTCCATTTTTTCTAAAGCAGCTTGTGTTTCTTCGGCAATCTACTTTTGCCAAGAAGATCTATTTCAATGCATTCAAAAGCATTCCTTCAAAGATACAAGAATCTATATGGACTTAGGTTCTGAAGAACGTAAACAAAAAAATGATTTAGCCATAGCCTTAGATGGCTTATTAGAAATGAATCATTTATTCGCCGAAAAAAGATGTGAGACTTACCCACATCTTGTTGTAAAAGGAACGCATTCCGAAAGTAGTTGGGAAAGCATCGTTCCCCTCTTTCTTTCTTACCTCTATCCGCATTTATACTAAACTAAGATTCTTTGTAGTAGTTAATCAAGCTACCTGCACAAAGAATCTTTTTTTCTTCTGCACTTAATTGTCCTAATTCTACTTCTATGCATTGTATCTTATCGTTTTGTAATACATAAGCTTTGCATGGCTTATCCTTTTCCATTGCTTCATATATACCTTCTAGATATACCCAAGCACCTTCAAAGCAGTCCTTTTCTTTCGTTACAAATGGCAAGATGCCCCAGTTAATACAATTACTACGATAACGCTTTGTAGCATATTCTTGGGCAAAATTCGCAATAGCGCCTAATACTCTTTGACAGGAAGCAGCTTGTTCTCTAGCACTACCATCACCTGGCTTATTGGCATAAATAGAAGAGCCTATTGTTGTCTTTTCAAAATCGATATCAATGCCATATTTATGATATGCTTCACCCACTTCTTTCAATAAAGAAGGAAGTGTATGTTCATTTACCATTTTCGATAATTCTTGAATATCCTTCGCCTTATTTACATAGCTTGGATCTCTTCTGGATAAAGTATATTCTGCCAAACGTAAAGGATTAGAACGGAAAGAAGAGGTTTCACCACTAGGAATTAATTCATCTGTCGTCGTTAGAGGATCATCAATAAAGCTAACCACTTTAGTTAATATAGCATCTTCTAAAGCATATTGTTTTGGCCAAGGCTTAATAT
>JAFVFM010000182.1 GCA_017475415.1 Solobacterium sp. | reverse complement strand
CTGTAAAAGATGAAAACAATCTAATCGTCGCAAGTGCCTTAGTACTCTATCGCACCATGCCTTTAGGTAAAAAGTTATTCTATATTCCTAGAGGGCCTGTTATGGATTATCACAATCAGGAGCTTGTTTCTTTTGTCTTTGATCACTTAAAAGCTTTAGCGAAAAAAGAAAAAGCTATTGCGATTATCTTTGATCCAAAAGTATTATCAAGAAGATATTTATATACAAAGAAGGATGAAGATATACCTTTAGAAAATATAGATGTCATTGAAGAATTAAAGAGACAAGGTGCGTTACATAAAGGTTATACAAAGGCTATAGGAGAAACATATCAACCTAGATTTATTGCTGAAATGGATGTCTATGAGGGATATATGAATGATTTGAATAGAAAGACCATTCGTTCCATTAATACAGCAATCAAAAAAGGCACAAAGATATATGAAGGAAAAGAATATATCAAAGACTTTGCGCGGGCTATGCATTATACAGAAACAAGAAAAAATATTGCCTTAAGAAATGAAGATTATTTCAAAAACATGGTGGATGTTTATGGTGATAATTGTATTCTAGCTGTTGCAAAATTGAACATTAAAGAACAAATCAATCTATTAAAAGATAGAATTCTTGCAAGTAATCAAGAGCTTTCCCAAGCAGATCTTTCTAAGAAAAGAAGAGCTGCCTTATCTCAATCCATAAAAGATGATGAAGAAGAATTAAAAAAACTAGAAGAAGACTACCAAAACGAAGTGGAAGATGAAATTATCTTATGTGGCATTCTCGCTTTATTCAATGAAAAGACGATGGAAATTGCTTATATGGGAAATAATCCAAAAGCTATGCGTATACGTGCTAGTTATTATTTATATAATCATTGTATTGAATATTGTGAAAAGCATGGCATTCATGAATGTAGCTTTGGCGGCATAGAAGGAACATTAGATGATGGTCTAACAATATTCAAATCTAACTTCATTATGAATGTAGAAGAATATATTGGTGAATTTACCATTGTGTTAGATTCCTTTACCTTCAATTTATTCGACAAAGCCTATCCAAAATTCAGACAATTGATGTCTAAATTAAGAAAGAAATAGTTTAAAACGTCCCCTAAAGGACGTTTTTTGGTAGATAAGCAATTGTTTCTTTAGCGGCGATTAATAATGCTTTTTTTATTTCTTCCTTATCTAAGGCAAAGCCATCTTTGTCTATCATTTGTTCTGTACAATTAGGCACATGAATAAAGCCACCTAATACATTAGGAAAATAAACGGAAATATCATACATCAAATGATATAAGACATCATTGCAGACAAAGGTACCTGCATGATAAGAAACTTCAGACGGTATACCTGCCTCTTTAATCTTTTCCACTATGATTTCATTTGGCAAAGTACTAAAATATGCATCTTTACCACCTTCTAATAATTTTCTATGTTGAGGCATACGCCCTGCATTATCTTGAATCCTTGCATGCATTACATTAATCCCAATTGCTTCAGGTGTAATAGCCTTTCTTCCTGCAGCCTGGCCTATCGCAATTACCGCAGAATATCCTTCTTCACACAAGGCATCATATATTTTTACTGCCGCTTCTTTATAAAGAACAGGTAAAATCATCTTATCTATTTCTACTCCATCGATTTCCTTTGGTAATAATTTTAATGCCTCTTCACTTGCATTAATCTTATCTTTGCCAAAAGGCTCAAAGGCTGTCATTAATATTTTCATTATCCGTCACCCTCTCAAAGCGATATTTTTGTGTACTATTTGGATATTTTTCTTGATCTACTTCACTCATAAACATATCTAATGGGCGTACATATAACCCCTTATCTCCATATAGAGCTCGGTACACCATCATCTTTTCTCTTGTTTCACTATGTAGTGCTATGCCAACAACCTCATATAAATATAGATTCTTTTCTCTTTCTTCTTGAGAAATCATCTCTCTTTTGAAATGTTGAACAATATCTCCTTTTTGAAATATTCTTTCCATGTATTTCTCCCTTTGTATAATCATCTTTTATTTTCCTTTTCTTGGCAAGAAGGGATTTCTATTCATTAAGAATTAAACTATCATATAGAAAAGGAAGAAACATGTTAGAAAAAATCAGTGAACATATTTATCTATATCCCTTCGATGATGATCGCAATCGTCCATCCATTGGCTATATCTATGGGAAGGATTTTTCTGTCGCTATCGATGCTGGCCATTCAAAAGCTCATGTAGAAGAATTCTATGCTGCCTTAAAGGCAATGCACTTACCTCTACCTGATATTACTATACTTACACATTGGCATTGGGATCATACATTTGGTTTAGCCTACATCCATGGCCTATCGATATGTGAAAAGCGTACAGAAGATGCTTTAAAAGCTGTTATTCAGGATGAAGATTATATTACTCGTTTAAGAAATACCAATCCATATTTCGCAAAAGAATTTGCTGATCAAGAATGTACTCCTATATTACCTAATCTAATCTTTTCTCAAGAATCTACATTGTATTTAGGGAATTTAACTCTAAAACTATTTCACATTTCTTCCCCGCATACAGAAGATTGTACATGCATCTATATTGAAGAAGAAAGAATACTCTTTGTAGGAGATGCAATATGTGGAACCTACCCTAATTGGGAAGTAGATCCAGAAAAAAACAATTTACTCATTCACGCATTAGAAAAATTAGATTTTACTATCGCTATAGGTAGCCATTGGCGTCCCTTCTCAAAGGAAAAACTATTAGATGATTTACATCATTTACGCATTAAATAATTCATCTCTTTTTATACCAGCTCTTTTACTGTGATTTCAGGTGGAATAACTTCATCAAAATGCTTAGGTTTTTTCTTTTCTTTTCTAAAGAAATGAATCATCAAAATCAAAAAGATAATTTCTAAAAAAGCTAAATTAACAGCGAGGAAGGCAAAATTATCATTCGCAGCTAGTAGCTCCTCGGATAATGAAAAGTCATATAGTCCATGTAATAGAAAAGGTATCATAAAAGCCATAATTCCATATTTACGATTACCTGTATATAACTTTTTGCCATAATAATAGCCCATTAGGAAACCATAGCCAACATGACCCATGGTTATGCCTCTAACAATCATTACCATTGGAGATGCGCCAATCGCATATGGTATATCTTCGATTAGCCCAAAGGCAGTGCCAATAATCACCATAAAAGCTGTTATATCGGCCCACGAACAGGTATAGTTTCTTCGTTTAAGCACCTTCTTAAACAGAATATATTTCACCAATTCTTCTGCGAAGGCCAATACAATAAACTTATATAAAGCCTGATATAAAAGAACCGGCATATCCTTATAAATAAAAGTTCTTGTTAGAGAAAGCGTTATCGCAAATATTGCAGAAACTCCTAAAATAGGAAATACACAGAAAAGACCTTTATGCAACGCATCCTTACAGCTCGCTTTGTATAAATCATTTTCTTTGCGCCTCATTAGCCAAAGAATAATTAAAGCTGATGGTATAATGCTCAACAAAAATACAATGATATTAATTAACATGTTCCTATCCCCCAATTCGATTCCTTTATTCAGGCTTCACTAAATTCACTATTTCTTCTCGCTTTACAATTTCTTCTATCGTTCTAGGATAATATCCTAAATGCATACAGCCTACATTATAAGCATTTTGCGGATAATGATTTCTTTTTAATTCCTCTTTTAAACGCAATTCTAATTCATATTCACTACCAATATGCGTATGACCGTATAACATAATCTTCCTTATTCCTACAAAAGGCATCCAATAGTGACAAAGAACGATTTCTTTTTTCACTCCAAATACTTCATCTGGAACACTTAAATAATCATGTGTGCTTTCAAAACAAGACTCATATTCTGGATTCTTTTTATCATGATTCCCCCTAATCAAATGCAAATGTCCTTTTAGTCTACTCGTATATTCCTTTACTGGCTTCTTATTCCTAAAACAGAAATCTCCTAGGATATAAACATGATCTTCATCTTTGACTACACTATTCCAATTTTGAATCAAACCTTCATCATGTTCTTCGATTGTAGCGAATGGGCGATGATCAAAACGAATGACATTCTCATGTCCGAAGTGTGTATCCGCAATATAGAAATTCATATTTCACCTCCCTATTTACGAAATCAGTTCTATGAGTTCTTCTTTACTTAAGCTCGCCAAGCTTGTTGTTTCACCATTAATTATTGAGT
>JAFVFM010000181.1 GCA_017475415.1 Solobacterium sp. | reverse complement strand
TTTATTCAAATAATACATAAGCATATTCAGAAAGATATGTATTTCCAATATACAGTGCGTTCATTATATTTCGATAATGACAATAGTGAATTGGCTATCCAAAGCTTATTAAAGCCGGATTATAAAATGAAATTAAGGTTACGCTGTTATGGGGAGCCAAGTGAAGATAAACCTGTCTTCCTAGAGACGAAGAAAAAATATGAAAATATAGTCTATAAAAGAAGAATTGATTTAGGGTATAAAGAAGCCTTTGATTATATCGATTATGGTATTCCTCATTCAGTGAAAAGTAATACAGCTGATGAGATTGATTATTTAATGAAATATTACAACCTAGAGCCTAAAGTATATATCGCTTATGATCGAAATTGTTATTCAGCAATAAATGAATCTGATGTAAGGATTACTTTCGATACCAATATACGTTATCGTATTGATGATATATCATTAAAAGAAACCGGGAATGAAAAATTCCTTAAAGAAGGTATGGTTATGTTAGAAGTGAAAGCTACTAAGCGCTATCCAATGTGGTTAGTAGATGCATTAAGTGAAATGAAAATCTATCGTACTTCTTTTTCTAAATATGGAACAATCTATAGTGAAAATTATGATGAGCTATCTCCAAAGGTAGCGATGAGATATGAGAATATGAATCAAGTAAGGGGGAATTTAATATGTTCAGTTCAGTATTAGCTAATGGTTTAACACTAACTTCAGTTGCTTTATCTCTAGCCGCTTCGTTAGGCTGTGGGTTATTGATTGCCTTCGTATATAAGATGTGCGAACATCCTACAAAGGGATTTACAATTACGCTAGCGATCCTTCCAGCAATTGTGCAACTTGTTATATTGATGGTAAATGGCAACCTCGGTGTAGGCGTTGCTGTAGCAGGTAGTTTCTCACTTGTGCGTTTCCGCTCTCTTCCAGGTAAAGCAAGTGATATACTGATTATTTTCTTAGCTATGGCAATTGGCTTATCTACCGGTATGGGCTTCGTTTATCTTGCTCTTATTGCAACAGTAATCTTATGTGCTGTATATGTATTACTAGCGAAAACTTCTATATTTGACGCAGATAGTAAATACAGGAATATTCGCATAACCATTCCTGAAGATGTGGACTATACAGAAGTATTCGATGATGTATTTCAAAGTTATACAAGTAAATGTGAATTAGAATCTGTGAAGACAATCAATCTAGGTACACTATATCAATTAACTTATGAGATACATCTAAAAGACGCAAAGAAGGAAAAAGAAATGTTAGATCAATTGCGTATACGCAATGGCAATTTACCGGTAATATGTTCGAGAAGTGTTACTGTAGCTACAGAGCTATAAAAAGGTAGGCAACTACCTTTTTTTCTGCTTCAAAGAAGCATATAATTGCATGGTATGAAAAAAGTAATATTAGCAGGAATGGAAAAAAAGAATGCTAATGATGATTTTGTGTATGCAATGAAAGAAACACAAAATCTTTGTGAAGCATGTGGATATGATGTAGTTGCTACGATTAGCCAAAAGTCTTATTCAGCCGATCCTAAAACAGCCTTTCGTAAAGGTAAGGTAGATGAATTAGCTGCATTAGTGAAAGACACAGAGGCAGAATTGGTCATCTTTCATAATGGCTTATCGATTCAAACAGCACAACGTTTATCTTCAATTTTAGGAGTGAATGTAATCGATCGTACAGCTTTAATATTAGATATCTTTTCTAAGCGTGCTCGTAGTAAACAAGCTAAGCTACAAACAGAGCTTGCTCGCCTACAATATGATTTACCGCAATTATTAATGGATAACCAAGATAGTAGTGGTCATGAACGTGGTGGATCAGCACTTAATAGAGGTGCTGGTGAAATGCGTTCACAAGTCATTGAAAGGCGTTATGCAAAACGCATGAATGAATTAAAGAAAGAACTATCAAAAATAAAAGAACAGCACTATCGCGATGAAAGAAGACGAACGAAAACATTAATGAAACGCGTTGGTTTAGTTGGTTATACAAATGCAGGAAAAAGTTCTTTGATGAACTTATTATTGGAGGATGCAAATGCAGTCGACAAAGAAGTCTATAGTGAAGATATGTTATTTGCGACTTTAGATACGAGTGTAAGAAATATTAGAATATCTTCTTATCGTTTTCTGCTTTATGATACGGTTGGTTTTGTCTCTAATTTACCGCATACCCTAATTGAAGCTTTTCAATCTACATTGGATGCAGCAAGGGATGCAGATTTACTTTTGCATATAATCGATATTTCGGATAAGGACTATGAAGCTAAGATACAAATAACAG
>JAFVFM010000180.1 GCA_017475415.1 Solobacterium sp. | reverse complement strand
TCATGCTAGAAGGAGATGGCGAAGGTAAACGTTTCAGTTATCCTATTCCTACTTATGCCATAACGGAAGATTTCAATTGGGATGAATCCGATAACAATAGTCTTTTATTTAGCTTAGCCGCAAAATATGGAATACCTTATTTCGCAAATTATCTCAATATGGATATACAAAGTGATACAGTGCGAAGCTTAAATAAAAAAACAAAATTAGATTATAAGAAAATTTATCGCCGTTCTGGTGGCTTCTTTGGCAGTGGTGAAAATACAGGTTCTATTGGTGTGGTAACCATTAATTTACCGCGCATAGCTTATTTATCTAAGAATGAAAAAGATTTTTATCGTCGTTTAGATCGCATGATGGATTTATCTGCACGTAGTTTGCATACTAAAAGGCAGGTGTTAAACCAACTACTAGAAAATGGTTTATATCCTTATACAAGAAGATACATTCATAATTTTGATGATCATTTTTCCTCCATTGGCATTATTGGTATGTCAGAGGCTTGCCAAAATGCGAATTGGATAGGTAGAGATTTAAGCCATGAAGAGGCACAAAACTTTGCGGAAGATGTTTTAAGTCATATGCGTGAAAAGATTTTGGAATACCAACAAGAATATAAATGCTTATTCTCTTTAGAATCTTCACCTGCAGAAGGCTCATCTTATCGTTTGGCGAAAAAGGATAAGGAAGAATAAGAAGATATCATCACAGCGAGTGAAGAAGTTCCTTATTATACAAATAGTACAAATTTACCAGTCGGATATACAGATGATCTTTTTGTGGCCTTGGATGTACAAGAAAGATTTCAAAAGTTATATACATCAGGAACAGCTTTCCATGTTTATTTAAAAGAAGCTTTACATAGCGATGATGTAGCTTTAATCTTAGTGAGAAAGATTATTGGTAATTACCAAATTCCATATTTTTCCATTGCGCCAACATATTCTTTATGCCCAAAGCACGGGTATTTGAAAGGGGAAGTGGATATTTGCCCTAAGTGTAAAAAAGAAACAGCAGTATATTCGCGTATTACTGGCTACTATAGACCGCTATCGCAATGGAATGAAGGAAAAAAACAAGAGTATAAAATGAGAAAGACATATTTAGTAGAATAAAAATGGCTTGCTTTTATAAACTATGTCCTTGATAATCGTAAGAACTATAAAATAGAACAAGTCCATCTACATTGTTTTCTATACCAATGCAATATCTAAAGTAACTAAATAGCCTGTTTATTACGAAAGAAAGGATGATGAGTCAGATGTCGCATAAAGAAATCGGTAAATATATTTCACTTATTCTTCGTCATAAACCGGAAACTACTGGAATCACTTTGGATAAGAACGGTTGGGCTAATGTGGATGAATTGATTAAGGGTGTAAACAAGACGCATCCACTGGATATAGAAATCTTGAAGGAAATCGTCCGCACAGATAACAAACAAAGATATTCCTTTAATGAGGACATGACGCTTATTCGGGCTAATCAAGGACACTCTATACCCGTAGATGTAGAACTTGAAAGAGTAAGCCCACCTCAATATTTGTACCATGGGACAGGAGAAAAATATGTATCATCAATTGATGAACAGGGTTTGATGCCGAAATCTAGATTATACGTACATCTTTCCTGTGATGTTGAAACGGCAATTCGCGTTGGTGCACGCCATGGAAAGCCAGTAGTTTATCGTGTGCTAGCTAAGCATATGGAAGAAGCAGGTTTTGTTTTCTATAAGTCTATCAACAATGTCTGGCTTACAAAAGAGGTCCCTACAATATACTTAAAAAAGATAACAATAAAGAAAACAAATCGTTTTGATGAAAAAGATAGTTAAGTTATTGAAATATAAATATAGTAGAACTGCGTGCGGGAACACCCAAGTACTTTAGCCTTAGGTAGTTCACGTGTATTATGTAAAAAACAAAAATAAATGCCGCTCGAAAGAAAAATGGCCTACTTTTATAAGTAGGTCATTAATTTAACATATAAGAATTAATGATGTATTTTAAAGTGGAATTTTGTGTATGCTTCTAAACAAATTTTTGTGAATTCTCTTTCACTCAGCATGATGCGATCATTTTCAATTGCCCAAGGAACAAGCACATTAAGTATGTTTTTGTATGCATAATAGTTATAACCAGGATAATTATATAAATAATGAATTGCAGCTGTCCAAGCACGTTGTAAGTCGGGGTCATCTATGAATTGATCTAAAAATTCAAGTTCTTCTTCTCCTGACATTTCCCCACCAGTTACATTTTCTAATAGATTATCTGTTAATTGTTTATTCTCATTCATTTATATTTCCTCCGGTTGTCTTTTGTCATTATATACGAAACAAATTGGGTGTGTGGCAATAAAAAGCCTGTTTGTTAAAAAATCACGAATTTATTAAAGTTTCAAAACCTTGTATAGCTTTTTTTCTTATGGAAGAATGTAGTTGCTAAAAAGCATATAGGGAGGAAAAAATGAAAAAGTTCGTATCATTATTCTTGATGTTTGCGTTACTTCTAACTGTGGGTTGCTCAAATAATACAGCAAATACAGAACCTAAAGAAGAAACAAAAGAAGAAGAAAAAGTTGAAGAAAAAGTAAGTGGTACATTTACTGGTGAAGCTAAAGGTAATGGTGGTCCAGTAACAGTAACAGTAGAATTGAAAGATGGAGAAATCGTTTCTGTTAAGGCAGAAGGTAAAGATGAAACTCCAGGTTTAGGTGTTCCTGCATTAGATATCGTTTCTGAAGCAATCACTAAGAAGAATTCTACAGATGTAGATACAGTAAGTGGGGCAACAGTAACAAGTAATGCGGTTATTGAAGCGACAATTGCTGCTTTAACTGAAGCTGGTTTAAAGCCAGAAGACTTAGTTGCTAAAGAAGTAGAAGAAGAAACAGTAGCAGATACATTAGATACTGATATTGTGATTGTTGGTGCTGGTGGTGCTGGTATGACTGCTGCGATTACAGCTGCTGATGCGGGTAAGAAGGTTATTCTTGTAGAAGGTCAAGCAGTAGTTGGTGGTAATACAGTACGTTCTACTGGTGGTATGAATGCTGCAGATACAGAATTCCAAGACAAGAATGAATTCGGAGAAGATGCTGGTGTTGAAAAGACACTTGCTTCTGCTAAAGAAAGCTATGCAGATAATGCTGACGTTATGGCTTTAGTAGAAACTGTTGAAAAACAATATGAAGAATATAAGGCAAATAAAGAAGGTTACTTCGATAGCGTTGAATTAATGGAATTAGATACATTAGTTGGTGGTAAGGCATTAAATAATGTTGAATTAGTTAAGGTATTAGCTGAACAATCCGCTAATGGTATTGCTTTTGTAAACAAAGTATCTAAGGAAGTATCTGAAGATAATTCTGGTTTAATTGATGTTGCTTCATTTGGTGGTGCTTCTGTTAAGAGAATTCATAGACCAATCAATGCTGAAGGCAAAACGATCTCTGTTGGTGCATATTTAGTTCCTGTATTAGAAGAAGCAGTTAAGGCAAGAGAAAATATTACTCTTCTTACTTCTACAAAGGCTACTAAGATTGTAAAAGATGGCGATGCAGTTGTAGGTATTGAAGCAGAAAGCGATGGCAAAACAATTACAATCAATGCGAAATCTGTAGTATTAGCTACTGGTGGTTTTGGCTATAACATGGAAATGGTTGGTAAATACCAAGAAGCATATGGTGGTTATGTTTCTACAAACGCACCTGGTGCTGATGGATCTGGTATCGTTCTTGCTGAAGAAGCAGGTGCAGATACAGTAGATATGGAACAAATCCAATTACACCCAACAGTACACGTTCAAGATGGTGCTGCTAGCTTAATTACAGAAGGTTTACGTGGTGATGGTGCTATCCTTGTCAATAAAGAAGGTAAGAGATTCTTTGATGAAGTTAGCACACGTGATAAAGTCAGTGCTGCCGAATTCGAACAAACTGATGGCATTGTTTGGTTAGTAGTAGACTCTAGAATGGTTGAAAAATCAGCAGTTATCCAAGGCTATATCAACAAGGGCTTCACAGTAACAGGTGAAACATATGAAGAATTAGCTAAGGCTATGGAAATTGATGAAGCAGCATTTGCTGAAACAATGGCTAAATGGAATGAAAATGTTGCGAATAAGACTGATGAAGAATTCGGTAGAACAAGTTTCGCTGAACCATTAGATCAAGCTCCTTATTATGCCTTAACAGTTAACCCTGGTGTTCATCATACAATGGGTGGTGTTAAGATTAATGCAAATACAGAAGTATTAGATAAAGATGGTAAGGCAATTGCTGGTTTATTCGCTGCTGGTGAAGTAACTGGTGGTGTAC
>JAFVFM010000179.1 GCA_017475415.1 Solobacterium sp. | reverse complement strand
GCCGATTCTAGTGGTTTACGCTATTGGAGAGATGCTTTAGAAAGTGGTAATAAAACGGCAGCTAATGTTGTAGAAGGCTTTATGGAAAGTAAGGAAATGAAAAGTAAAAAGCTAAGTAACGAAGAATATGTAAGAATTTGTTATGAAGCCTTAATGAACCGTAATCCTTCACAAAGTGAAGTAGCATATTGGACAAAGTATTATGATATTGGCATGACTAATCGCTATGTGTTAGATAATTTCATTAATAGTACTGAATTTGGTAAGATATGCGCACAATTCCATGTTGAACAAGGAAGCTTAGGGGTAAATGAAGGTAGAGATATCAATGCAGGTATAACAGGCTTTGTGAGTCGTTGTTATACCAAAGCACTAAAAAGAAACTATGATATAACAGGTTTAAATCATTGGTGTTTAGAAATATATGGCTCACAAGACAAAAGAGAAGCCGCAATAGAAGTTGCGACTAAAGGGTTCTTTCATTCTAATGAATTCCTTTCTAAGGAACTTAGCCATGAAGAATATATTGAACGTTTATACCAAACCTTCTTAAATCGCTCTTCAGATAAGGCGGGATTAACATATTGGCTAAATGAATTAAATAAGGGAAAAGATAGAGATGCAAGTCTAAATGGCTTTGGAAAATCAAATGAATTCAATGCCATCATGGCTTATTACGGCTTATAGAATATAAAAAAAGAGACAAATTATGTTAAGCGTAGTAAACTGACACCCTTTACGGGTATCAGTTTATAGTTGTCTCTTTTCTTTTGTTTATTCAAATGGATATTTCACAATAGGATGACGTGCAGCAGTTACTTCATCAGGTCTACCAATAGGGGTAGTATGTGGCGTAGTATGTAAATCTTCTGGATTTTCTTCTATACGTTTATAGGTATCATGGAAGATTTCTGCTACAGCATCTAATACTTCTTTTGACTCAGTTTCGGTTGGCTCTACCATTAGTGCTTCATGTACATTGAGCGGGAAGTACATTGTAGGTGGATGTATACCATAATCCTGCATTGTCTTCGCTACATCTAAGGCACTGATGCCTTTTTCTTCTTTTAGTTTTTCTAAACTCAATACAAATTCATGCATGCAGATACCAGGATAAGCAACTGGATATTCATGTTCAATCTTTGTCTTGAGATAGTTAGCATTTAATACAGCATTCTTCGCAACTTCTGGTATGCCTTCTTTTCCTAAAGTAAGAAGGTAAGTTAAGGCTTTTACAACAACTAAGAAGTTACCATAGAAGCTTCTTACTGAACCGATGGAATGTTCCCCGCGCTCGCATAGTATTAATTTACCTTCCTTTTCTTCTACTGCTAAACCTGGTAAATATTCCTTTAAGAAAGCCTTACAGCCAACAGGTCCACTACCAGGACCACCACCACCATGTGGAGTAGAGAAGGATTTATGTAAATTCAAATGGATGACATCAAAGCCCATATCACCTGGTCTAACAATACCCATGATGGCATTTAAATTCGCTCCATCGTAATAACATAAACCACCACAGTCATGTACAACCTTAGTGATTTCTTGGATATCTTTTTCAAAGATGCCTAAGGTATTCGGGTTTGTTAACATGATGCCTGCTGTATGTTCGTCACATACTTCCTTTAATTTTTCTAAATCAACACAACCATCTTTAGCACTAGGAATATTGATGACGTTAAAACCACACATACTAGAGCTAGCAGGATTTGTACCATGTGCACTATCTGGCACAATGATATTGGTACGCTCTTTATCGCCTCTAACTTCATGATACTTACGGATTAACATTAGCCCTGTTAATTCTCCATGTGCTCCAGCAGCAGGCTGGAAAGTAAAGGCATCCATACCACAGATTTCTGATAAATAACACTCAGCTTTTTGATATACTTCAAGAGCTCCATCAATATGATCTTGTAGAGGGTGAATTTGGGTAAAGCCTTCTAAAGAAGCAGTTACTTCATTGATCTTTGGATTATATTTCATTGTACAAGAACCTAATGGATAGAAACCATCGTTTACACCAAAG
>JAFVFM010000178.1 GCA_017475415.1 Solobacterium sp. | reverse complement strand
GTATCCTTTCCTTCTCTCTTGTCCATTTGCTTTATATCGTCACTCTACTATTTTAGTCAAGAAAAAGGCTGTTACAGTTCATTCTGTTACAGCCCTATTTTTTTATTCTTCTTCTGTTTCTAATAAACCATAGCCACCGCTACTTCTGCGATATACTACAGCGATGCGATCTGTTTCTTCATCAGTATAGATATAGAAGTTAAGACCACTCAATTCCATCTGCATAATTGCTTCTTCTAAATCCATTTTAGAAGCAGTCACAACTTTTGTCTTTACTGGAATATTCTCTTCCTCTTCTGCTTCCATCGCTACGAAGGATTCAGCTAAATGTTCTTTATGCTTTCTCGATAATCTTGTTTTTTGACGACGAATTTGATCTTCTAATTTATCAATAGCTAAATCTACAGCTGCATAGAAGTCATCATGTACAACTTCTGCTCTTAATACTCCCACTTTAGAAGGAATTGTAACTTCAACTTTTTGTGCATTCGGATAAACTCTAGCAACTACACGAGCGATTGTGTCAGGATCGATGATTAAATATTTGTCTAAATTACTAAATTTCGTTTCAATCTTATCCTTCATCGCTGCTGTTACATCCACATTTTTTCCTACAATTTCAAATCTCATATTGAACCTCTTTCTAATGTCAATACAATCTGTATTTCTACTTATATTTTACCTCAAAGATGCCTAATAAAATAGATATTATTTTCTAGCAAGACTTAGTAACCAACGATAAACCACAAGCATAGCATATGTATCCATAGCGCAATATTCTTTTAAGTTACTAATAATCGCTTCTTTATCTATATTTTCTTCCCTATAATCTAAATGCCTCCAGGCAAATACTGCATTCATTCCATCATGAATATCTAATCTTTGATAAGACTTTTCTTCTAACATAGACATAATCACTTTAAGTGACCATTGCCCTCTCATTCTTACATCATAGATTGTACCTGTTTCAAATGGAATTTGTAGATCAACCATACGCTGGTTCATTTGTAACAAACTATCTCGATATTCAGGAAATTGATCAGCGAATTCTTGGATGCGAATTCTTTCTGCTCCTGTTGCATTATAGGCCATAATACTACCTGTTTTTGGTATATGTTGTAATAAAGATTCTACCATCTCTTTACGATCATCTTGTATGGATAAAAAGACAAATTCTTTTGTACTACCATCTTCTTCTAAAATACGTAAAGAGTATTCAAATGGTAGAACATCATATGGCTTCATTCCTTTATATGGTGGTATCGCAAATCGCTCCCACTCAAAATCCAAAAAAGCAATCGGATAATGAACTGTATTTAGCCAAGATTTCAACGCTAATTTATCTACATATAAACCACCTAATGTATCCGCCATAATCTGTGCATATTGTTGTTTGGTACCTTCAATTTTTTCTTCGTCTGCTTCCTTCAAGGTTAATAAACCCATATTCTTCATTTCATATTTATACCTTGAGGCAATCAAATGAAGAATAGAATTATCTTTTTCTTCTACATCATTCGGAAAACAGGAATGGTAATATTTACACTTCTGTCTACCAGTGCATTTTACAGTACGCACAGCTTTAGGTACATATTGTGTATCCATTAAATCTTGCATCTTTTTTAATAAAGAATGAATGTCGCGATAACTATGACGCACTGCATCAATCGCTAAGGTCGTTGGATTATTGTTGCTGTTATAAAAATAATCACTCATCAAGAATAATTGATCTACATCAAGCTGCTCTCCTCTAACATAATCAGGATTTAGATGAATCAAGTGTATATCTTTAATCTTAAAGTCATTCCCCTGCAATACCCATACTGTATCGCAATAATATTCCATATCAAAAGCGTGTGGATATAAGCCTACATATAGAAAATAGACTTCCCATTCTTCTTCATTTAGTTTATGCAAAAAAGGAACCTTAACCCTAAGATTCTTATATTCAAATCTCGCCTTTAATAGCCAATCATATTCTTTCGTCGCTTCTAATGCCTTTTCTTTTGCATCACCACGCGAACCAAGAAAGTATTTTTCAATC
>JAFVFM010000177.1 GCA_017475415.1 Solobacterium sp. | reverse complement strand
TACCATTTCACGATACAATTCTTCGCTATGTTGCCAATTCAAACAAATAAATAATTGCCCTATCTTTTCTTCTACTGTCATTTCATCAATTGTTTTTTCCACCCATGCCAATTGTTCCTCATTCAAATTGAAGGGTTTTTTTGTAAGATCTACCATTATTTTTTCCTCCTTACTTTACAAAAAGCTGCCACGCGGCAGCTTTACTACAAATTTCGATATAAATTATGCTTCCGCTCTTTGCAATTTCTTTTCTTTTGCCAATGCAATGCGCGCTCTTTGATCACTATGCAATTTACCCACATAACGATTTGCCTGATATACCAAGAAGATAATAAAGATAGCCATATTGACCACACTATTATTTGCTTCTGATAATTGCATCATAGATAAACCATATTTGAATATATTTAATGTAAACGATGCAACAATAATACCAATGGAAGAATCTGACTTTTCACCAATATAGCTTCCTAAGATCATCGCAAACATATTCGCTGTTACTACACCATTACTTGTATTTCCAAGTGCTGAAGCCATTTGCGTTGTAAAGGCTACATCAAGAACGCCTGCCACACAAATTAGAATACCTGCAAGTGTATAGCATTCTACAGCATGGCGGAAAATATTAATGCCACTGTTTTTAGCGATAAATTGTGAGCCTTGCACAGCCTTCGTTTCATAACCTAGTCTTGTAAAATTCATTAGGATATATACAAGTATTGCTGCTACAACAACGACAAGGATTTGAAACCATGCCTCTGTTAATACATCCATCCCTTGTACACCAAATAAATTTAAGCCTTTACCTTCTGATACGATATATGGCACTACTTCCCAAATTAAAGCCATACCTACACCTAATACCATAGGTGGAACACGGAAACCAATAAAGGCAATACCTGTTAAGAGTCCAAAGATGAAACCAAATCCCATCGCAAAGATAAGTAGCCAAATACCAGATAAGCCTAGTTTAATCGCTAATAAACCACCTATTATTGTGCCTGCTAAACGCTGTGCTCCTAGAGAAAGGTCAAAGCGTCCTTCTTTTAAATTGAATGACATTGCATAAGCAGTTAATGCCGTAATACCTGTGTTTCTAATTACTGTTTTGATATCCAGCATTGTTTGAATAACATGCCTTTGTGCTAAAACTAAGCATAATATTTCCATAATTATCCAAACCACCACCGGGAAAGCAATAGTGAATATGATGTCATTTAGTTTACTATTCTTTTTCATGTTTCATCCCTCGATTCTTAATATCTGTAAGGAAGGAATATCCTCCCTTACAGATCATTTTTTAAATTTAGAGACCTTTGCTCTTTAATAAATTATCTAAGTCAGCAAGTTCTTCTAATTTGTTTGTAAAGTCTTCCCAAGTAATGTTTGGGTTTGCATCCACAGTCATCTCTTTTAATTGTTCGCCAGTCATGATATAGAGTTCAGGAGCTGTGTTAATCTTTTCCATCTTTGCGTAAGTTTCAGCATTTAATACAGGATAAGAATGAACACCCCAGAATACGCTCTTACCATTGTCTTTCATTTGTTCGCTAGCACCTTGTAATGCATTATAGAGAATAGCTGCTTTTAAGCCAGCTGCTAAACATAAGTCATTGATGATTGCACCATTTAATACTGTATCACCAGTTGGATCTTTACTTTCAAAACCTGTCTTTGTTTGGGCTTCTACCTGCGCTGTACCTAATACTTTGATATTTGTATTTGTACTCTTTTCAACATCCGCAATAGCGTTTGTGAATGCAGAGAAACTAAATACTGCTGCGAAGATATCATATGTACCGCTTTGTAATACTGGTAAAGCTGCTGTAACTGCATCACCTGGATTTCTACCTGGATATAAATAGATATGTACATCAGGATCGCCTGTAGCTACTTCACCTGGATCTTGTGTATTTACGATATCTTCAATAGATTTTTCAAATTTTAGATCATAAGCTTCTTGGAAGGCTTCTAACATACCTTTTGCAGAATAGAAGTGAGAAGCAGCACCTTGTCCAATATTGCCGCCTACTGCTGCACCAGTGAAAATATACGCACTATGTTTTTTACCATCACTCAATAATCCTTCAAAGGCTTTCTTATATGCTTCACCTACAGATTCTGCAGAAGCACCCATATGCCCTAAGTTATGAGGTAATGTAGCTACATCTTCTACATAAGCTGAGTTTTCTGTAATAAACCACATGCCCCAATCTTCTGCCTTATGTGCACCTTGAGAGATTGCATCATTTTGTGTAACCATGTTGATGATACCATCGCATCCTGCAGCATAAGCTTGATCCATAAAGCTCATTAAGCCATTCGCATCTGTTAATTTTTCAGAATACATAAATTCCATATTTAATGCTGGAGCTACTTGTTCATCTAAATACTTACGGAAGATTTCGAATGATTCACCTTCATGTACATTCGCTACCGCAATCTTATATGGGCCACCACTCACTGAATTTGTCGCATTGGAAGTTTCTTCTTTTGTTTCTTCCTTACTTTCTTCGTTTGTTGTTTCTGCACTTGTTTCTTCTTTCTTTTCTTCTTGCGCTGGTGTACTTGCGTTACCACCACCACAACCTACAAGAAATAACATTGCAGATAACAGAATTGTTGTAAATTTTTTCATCATTTCTTTCTCCTTTTTTTGAATCCTTTTTTATATTAACCAAAGTATATTTGGTAGATTCCAAATCATCCTTCTGGTGCAGGTAAGCCCTTCGGACGTACTTGCGAAATTGTAACTAATGTTAAGAATAAGATGCCTCTAATCGCTTGAATAATGGTTACATCTACTCCCATCATCAATAAGCCTTGGTTTAATACAACTACCGTTAAGGCGCCTATAAATCCCGAATATACATATGATTTACTACCGCCAAAGATTGACATACCACCTAAAACAAGAGCTAACATGCAGTCCATATTTAAAGAAGGTAAAGTGCCTGTTGCAATAGAGCCACCACGTACAATGGCTAGTAATGCACCAATTCCACATCCTACCCCAGCAATCGCAAAGGCCTTTAATAAATTGTTCGCTTTACTAATGCCTGTTTGTTCAGCGCAGGTATTATTTGTTCCGATAAAGCGCAAGGAGCGACCTACTTTTGTAAAGTGAAATAAATAAATACATATTAAGAAGTAGATGCCAAAGGCTATGTACATAAAGTTATTTTTAATTAGACCTTGTATCATTTCATAAGGGAAAGATACAGAAGAAGCACCTAGTATGGATTGTTGAATCGCTGACATAAGTGTCATCATGACAATCGTTACATACATAACGCGCACATTTAATAATGTACTTAATAAAGCAGAAGCAACCATGAAGATAACACCTAGTGCTATAGCTGATAAGATCATCAGCATCAAGCTTCCTGTTTGGTTATACAACAAGCCACTTAAGGTAGCTGTTAATACTGTTGTTGCCCCCATCGCTAGATTGACATTACCTGTAGCGAATATAAAGGCTGCTCCTGTTGCTACAGTTCCTACAACAAGCGCTTGTTCTACAATAATTTTTAAGCTTGTTGGATTGGTTAATCTTCCTTTTGTTAGAACACCAAATAGAGCCACCAGGATGAGAAGAATCGCAATAGGCATTATTTGAGAAAACAATCTACTTTCAAATACTCGTTTTAGTGAGTTTGTCTTTTTACCATTTTCTGTACTCATTCTCACTACCTCCTAAATCATGTAATCGATGAGGGCGCTTTCTGTAGGATTGTCTTTACGCATAACTTCCTTTGTTACTTCGCCATCTTTCATGATTAATATGCGATCACTCATACCAATGAGTTCTTGTAATTCTTCTGAAATAAGAATGATGGATTTTCCTGCCTTCTTCATTTCGTAAAATAGTTTATACATGGATGCCTTAACACCAACGTCAATACCACGTGTTGGGCAATCAAGAACTAATATTTGTGCATCACTCGCTACCCATTTTCCAAATACAACTTTCTGTTTATTACCACCAGATAATGTATTAACTGTATAATGCTTACCAGCACATTTAATTTCTAATTCTTCAATTTGTTTATCGACATAGCGATTCTCTTTCTTATTAGAAATCAAATTCGCAAATGCGATATTTGCTTTATAGCCAGTAGAAGCTATATTTTCATAAATCGTAGCGGATAAGCCTAAGGATTCTGTATCACGATTTTTCGATACATAAGCCATACGATTATCAATTGCTACCTTTGGATTCGTAATCTTTGTCCCATTTGCGACAGTTACTTCACCATCCAATACTTTTTCAATACCGAATAAAGCCTTACCAACTGTATGCATACCACATTCTGCTAAACCTCCGATGCCAAGGATTTCTCCTTTATGCAATTCGAAGTTCAAACAAAGTAAGTCATGTAATGTCGTTACATCTGTAGCACGTAATACAACTTCATCTTCATATGGATCATAATCCGAACGATAATAGTCACCTTTTAATTCACGGCCAACCATCATCTTACGAATGAGATTTGGTTCATATTCATTTTTATTGAGTGTACCAATGATTACACCATCTCTTAATACGGTCAATTTATCGCATTGTTCCATCATTTCTTCTAAGTCATGGGAGATGAATAATACTGTTTTGTTTTCTTCTCTTTGTTTAGCCATAACTTTATATAAGAATTGGCGACCTTCTAAGGATAGTGCTGTGCTTGTTTCATCGACAATAAGAATATCTGGCTTCCAATACATGCACTTAGCTATTTCTACAATCTTACGCATCTGCATATCTAAATTCGCCGTACGATCAGATGCTCTAAATTCTTTTATTTCTAATTCATCTAATAGTTTTTGTGCAGCATTAGTTAAACCGATTCGGTCAATGAAAGGTCCCTTTTTAAACATTGCTTCATGGCCTAGGAATATATTTTCGGCAACTGTAATATTCGGAATTGTGCCTGCTTCTTGCACAATCATACCTATTCCTTTTTCTTGCGCTTCTAGCATGCTTGCCGGTTTCCATGTTTCACCTTTATATACCATGTCGCCTTTTGTGGCTTCCTGCATGCCAGAAATAATAGAACTTACAGTAGACTTCCCACTTCCGTTTTCACCAATCAGCCCATAAACATAGCCTCTTTCTAACGAAAAAGACACATTATTCAGAGCAACAGTGACACCGAAATTTTTATCCATATTCTTCACTTCGAGAATTGTTTGATTATCACTCATCCTTAGCGCTCCTTTCGAAATTGTATGTAAGCGTTTTCTTGACGTTGTTATTCTAGTTGTTCAAAAAATAAAATTACATTGCAATCTTGACTATGTTACATTGCATTTTGTTTCATTCTTTATTTAGTATCATTTTCTCTGCATTTTCTTTACAAATTTTGATATATACATCTTCCTCTAATTTGCCACTGAATAAGTAATAATCCAGCATCTGTCCTATAGGAAAAATCACATCTTTCGTATTCAATAAATCACTGCCAAAAAATAATCGATCAGTGAATTCATGTAAAAAATACAAACCATATTCTTCATCACGCAATATGGCATTACTACCACTATTGGCTGATAAATCCGCATATAAATTAGGATATTTACGCATAAGTTCTACTACTTTACCTTCTTCCTTTACTTTAGAAAAAGGAAAGCCATTTAATGCTTCATCGGGAATGCTTGTATCGTATACTGCAAGCTCATACCAGAATGGCTGTGAATGCCCAATAAATATTGTATTTGGATGTTTTTGTAATACTTTTTCTAATAATGGTAACCCTTTATGGTCGATTATCCCATATGCGCTTCTCCCACTAGGACTAATATGAAACAAAATTGGTAAATCCAATTTCGCACAAGCTTCATATATTCTATCCATACGTTCATCGTCGAATGGTATCTTCGTAGCGAATTCACCAACACCCTTTGCACCTAAGGCTTTATATTCTTTTAACTTTTCTTCAATATTCCTTTCATTAGGATCAATATTGCAGAAAAAGGAATAGTGCTCTGGATATCTTTTTACCACTTCTATTACACTATCTGTATTCATTATTGTTTGTGTTTGAATAGCATCCTCTATTGGATAAGGTAAAAGTATGGAATGTTCAATACCCATCATCGCATCAAATTGCATTCTTTCTTCTGCATTAAAGCATTCATCATCCATACCTAAATGAACATGTATATCGATACGTTGCACTGGTTTTTGAAAATATCTTCTTTGCATAAATATGAAACCCCTTTCTTCCATCATAAGAAATATAAGGGTTAAGAGTATTGCAATTCGTTTCTTTTAAATTGCAGTCTTTCTCTTTTTGCGATTAAAAAACGATAGTTCCCTACCGTCCTTTTCTACAATCTATTTTTTGTTCTATTGATATCGTACTTCCATACGAATTTGGTCCACTTTATCTTCTTTAAATTTAATTTGATAAATGCTTTCCTTAATTTTACTGCCATTCTTTTCTTCTAATGTTAGTTGATAATTGTCCCCATCTTTTTGTAGCATATTCCCATCTAATTTTTCTTCTTTTAATAGATTATCTACTTCTTCTTTTGCCATGCCACAGGCTAATCCTTTCGCAAATTCCACATCTACATTTGTCCAAGAGAAGATGGTAAAGCCACCAATAAAACTTTCATCTACCATTACTTGTGTATCAATAGGGGAAACAGCAGATACAATTTTTATTTCCTTATCTCCTTTTGTTAGACTAACGAAGTTATCCATTTGTTCTGTCGCTACATAAACAATGGAATGATTATTGTTACCACTAATATCTACACTCCAACCGTTTTCTATAAAACGATATAAGGCACAGGGTATTTTATATTTCACGCCATCTATTTTTACAATGCGATTTGCGAAGGTTAAGGCATCACTTTCATTCCACTTTTCTTCTTCACTTAATGTTGATGGTTCATCCCATACGATTACTTGCC
>JAFVFM010000176.1 GCA_017475415.1 Solobacterium sp. | reverse complement strand
TTGAGTTTTAAAACTCATGAAATACCTAAGGATACAATAGATACATTAAAGAAACTACAAGAAAAAGGGATAAGGCTGTTTGTGGCAACAGGTAGAGGAAAAGATGGTTTATATGTTTTGAATCATTTCCCTTTTGATGGCTATATTACCTTAAATGGTCAATATTGTTATACCGCAGAAGGAAAAGTCATTTATGAGAATTATATTGATCCGTATGATGTAGCGATATGAAGAGATGAGGTAGAAAAGAATCAATATGCCTGTGGTTTTACAATTGATGGTCCAAAAGTATTTAATTTGCGTAATGCCTTAGTGGATGAAGTGCATCGTATGACGAATAATGATCATCAAGAAGCAGGGGATGTAAGTGATATACATCTAAAGAAAGTTTATATGGCAATGACTTTTGTGAATGAGGAAGAAGAAAAGGAATTAATGAAAAAGTTACCGCATTGTAGTAGCTCGAGATGGTATCCTACATTTTGTGATATTACACCAAAGGGTGGAACTAAGGCAAAGGGTATAGAAGCTTTTCTTTCCTATTATAACTTTACAAATAAAGAATGTATGGCCTTTGGGGATGGTGGTAATGATATCCCTATGCTGAATGCGGTAGGAATAGGAATCGCTATGAAAGATGGCAATGATGAATTAAAAGAAATAGCGGATTATATTACCGATAGTATTGATGAAGATGGTATTAGTAAGGCTTGTAAACATTTTGGTTTATTGTAGAGACGAATGTGAAAAAAAGTTGTATAGTATTGCATTGCGAAGTAATTGGAAAGTGAGGAAGAAAGATGAAGAAAGAATATGGAATAGAAAATCAATATCGATATCCTATCTTTTTTGGTTTTGGATTGGTATCCATTTTGATTGGTTATATCCTTACGCCTTCTCTTACAAATCTTTTTAAAGCTTTATTGATGCAACAAAGTGCTACGAATCTTTTAGATAGTAATCTTTTATATCTAGTAAAGGATGTGGTTTTAGGGGCTCCTTTTGTGAATGCAGGAATATTATTTCTACTTGTTTTATTTAGCTATTTCTTCGCTAAAGTAGAATTGAATGGAGCAAGTATACCAGCAGCCTTTATGGTATTTGGCTTTGGCTTTTGCGGAAAGAATTTATGGAATATATGGCCATTACTTTTTGGTGTAATAGGCTTTGGCTTACAAAAGAAAAAACAATTATCTAAGCTTTTACCTTTAGCTTGGTTTTCTACTGCTCTTTCACCGATGGTGAGTATATTAACTTTATATACGCAGTATGATGGTTCAAATGTCTTATCACCAGAACCACATTTTTCCTTATCTTCCTTTTGTTTTGCTGTAGCAGCTGGTTTATTTGCGGGTTATTGTATTCTTACTTTAGCGGATCTTTTACCGAAAAAACATGAAGGATTAACTGTATATAACGCTGGTATGGCTGCTGGTTTAACGGGCTTTTTGGCTTTTTCCTTAATGAAGGCTATGGGTATAGCTCATGGTGCACCTAGCCATGAATATCCTTCTTTTGAAAATGGCACATTAGTTATTTGTATTATTGTATTGTTGGCATATTTGTTGGTATGTGGAATAGTTGTAAGTCATAAAGAAAAAGAGGGAATTATAGGTCCTATAAAAGAATTATATTTAGGTAATGCGGTAGAACAATATGGCTTTGGGGCTACATTAATCAATATGGCTTTATGTGGATTCTTGTGTTTACTATATTGGTTTCTTACCATAAAGGCGGCAGTTCATTCACCATTATTTGCGAGCTTATTTACAGTAGTAGGATTTGCTTCGAATGGTATTAGTATAAAATCTATGTTACCAATATTGTGTGGTGTATATTGTACAAGTTTTTTTGCAGGAATAATGCAGGGGGATAATCATTCTTTAATAAATGGTTTAGAATATGTATCTTCTAAGAATATGATTATTGCAGCAATATTTGGTTGTGGTATGGCGCCTGTAGTTTATCATTATGGTTATATAGTCGCTTTCTTTGCGGCTATGATTCATAGCTTACTTGTTGTTAATACAGGCATATTACATGGCTGGATGAATTTATATAATAATGGCTTCTGTATTGGTTTAGTGGTAACATTCTTTGTGCCAATACTGGTTAAGATAGTTCATAAAGAGAATCGTTAAAAATAAAGAAAGAAGGAATTAAAATGCATTTACATGAACCAAATGAAAGAATTACTAGTGCAGATGAAGCACTAAAAATGTTGAAAGAAGGCAATGCGCGCTATTTAAAAGGTGAGCTTTGTGCGAAAGACGATTATAAAGAAGAAAGAGATGTATTAAGTAAAGGGCAGGTACCTTATGCAGTAATCTTATGTTGTTCAGATAGTCGTGTAGCACCTGAAATCTATTTCGATGAACGCTTAGGGGATATATTCGTTATACGTAATGCGGGTAATGTTATCGATGAAGTAGTAATGGGTTCGATTGAATATGGAGCAGAGCACTTAGGTAGTCCATTGATTGTCGTAGTAGGTCATACAAGTTGTGGGGCTGTTACAGCTGCTTGCGAAGGTGGTGACTTACCAAGAAATATTTCCGCTATTGTTCGTCGTATTCAACCTTCGATTCAAGAGGGAATGAGTGTGGATGAAGTAGCGATAGAAAATGCTAAGGCAATGGCGAAACAAATCGCTGATGATGAAATGATAAGGCATTGTGGCACAAAAGTTGTTTCAGCACTTTATGATATATTAAGTGGCGAAGTGAAATGGCTGAGTGAATAAGATTGAGATGTATTTCTCAATTTTTTTATGCCATTAAATAACGTATAATGAAGTTAAAGATGCAGAACAAACAAACTTTTACTGATCGTTTAGCTAGATCCTACTTTATGCTAGTAGGCATTATTCTTTTTTTGTCTTTTCTTGTTTTTTATAACACTTTAGTGATGCGCACATCAGAAGGAATTAGTAATACCATTTATTCCTATGCTGTTGAATTATCTAAAGCAAAAGAAGTACAGGATATTTTTCTTGAAGGTAATGTAAATCAAAGACAAAGTGATTATTTTAAGGATATTATAGAGCGTGAAAAGTATGTGGATTATATTGTATTAGCGAATAAACAATCCATTCGTTTATTTCATCCTGATATAAATCTCATTGGTGAAAAGTTTATGGGTGGGGATGAAGAAAATGCTTTATTAGGTAAAGAACCTTATATCAGTGAAGAAAAAGGTACATCTGAATACCAAAGGCGTTGTTTTAGTCCAGTATTTGATGATAATCATGAAGTAATGGGCTTTGTGATGGTGAGCTGTTATACAAGAAGAATATCCAGTATGTATCACGATGAACTTATGCGCTTTTTGGGTTTATTTATTTTATCTTTATTAGTTGGCTGGGGATTTTCTTATTTGTATGCTAGAGGCTTAAAGAAACGTTTATTGGGTTATGAACCAGCCCATATTGCTGAATTATTTATTCAAAGAGAAGATGTGTTAAATGCCTTAAATGAAGGCTTAATCTTATTAGATAATCAAGGAAAATTAGTCTATTTTAATGGAACAGCTTTTTCTTTATTAGCAGCAGGAGAAGCATATGAAGAAAAGGATATGGAAAAAATGATACAGGAAACGATAGCGGAAAAAGATTATCAAAATAGTGTAGAACA
>JAFVFM010000175.1 GCA_017475415.1 Solobacterium sp. | reverse complement strand
TTGAATGCGGAGCTTATGTCACTTATGGCATAAGTATCTGAGTTTTAGCTGTATGGTAGAAACGTAGTCCGCCTACCTAAAGTAGGCACAGCCTTAAGGCTGTTATAGGAAGCACGCGACTTTAGTCGTGTGAGGCTTCACGCACATCTATCTTAATGATATGTTTTTTCTTATGAAATAATAGTTAAATGTGGGAATCTTCTAAAGCATGGTATACTTTGTGTGTATGGAAATTGCACAATATGGTAAAGAATTAGAAAATTTAGCGAAAGATATGTTAGTTTATCTTCAATCAAGTGATGAACGTGTTTTTTCTGTCTTTGAAAAAATGGAAAAGATAGCAGAAGAAAAAGAAGATTCCGCTTTATTTGGCTATTTATATTTTTATTACGCTTGTGCCTATTATGGATGGAATAATCATGAAAAGATGATGGAATATATTCATAAGGCTGTGCAAGAATTAATGCGCAGTAATGAAATTGAGTTGGTAGCTAGAACCTTTAATTTATTTGCGATTGAAGCGCATCGTTATGGTTGTTTTAGCATTGCCTATCAATACTATAATTTAGCAGAAACAATGGTTGAACATACCGATCTTTTACATATAAAAGCTTTATTGAAGACCAATATTGGTGATTTATTAACAGAACTAGGTGATCCTAAGGCGGGTTGTAAATCTACCGAAGAAGCACTTAGCTTATTTGAAGAGGCAAAACAGGAAGATTCAATCAATTATTTATTAGCTACGATTAATTATGGTTTGCATAATATTTATGCAGGAAGAATAAATGATGCACGAAATGCTTTGAAAAAGGTAGAAAGTATAATTAAACATACAGAAATTAAAGTTTCTTCATATGAAGGTTGGTTATTGATTCTTAGAGCACATATGGCAGTACATGATCGTGATGAAGAAAAGATGGACCAATATATAGAAGGAATGGTTCATACAATTATAGAATCTTCTTTTTTATCGAATTATATTAAAGAGATTTATCGTTTTTGTTCAATATTAATCGAGAATAAAGAATGGGATAAGGCTAGTGTATTGATAGAAGCTATTGAAAAGAATACTAAGGGTAATACTTTAGCATATTTTGATGCACAGCTTGCTTATATTAAAATTGAATTATCACGTGCTCTAAATCAAAGGAAAAATGTAATCGAACTATATAGAGAAAGACAACGTTTGGATAATGCATTCCGTCAAGATGAAAATATGCTTTATTATGAATCAATAGGATTAATGCGTATTATCGATGAATTGCGTATTGAAAATATGGAAGTACAAAAAGAAAATATACAATTACAGCAGAAGGCGGAATCAGATTCTTTAACGGGTATACCAAATCGTCATGCTTTGAGTCGTGTTCTAGAAGAATCCTTTAATCAAGCATTAGTAGAAAAGTCTTACTTTGGTGTAGGAATAGTGGATATTGATGATTTCAAAAAATATAATGATGAAAATGGACATTTAGCAGGCGATGCTTGTTTAGTATCTGTAGCGAATACATTAGAAACAATAGCGAATGATTTTAATATATTTGTAAGCCGTTATGGAGGAGATGAATTTGTCTTTGTCTATAAAGGCTTATTAAATAGACAAATAAAAAAGATAGAAAAGGAAATTAACGATAGAACACATGTTCCTGTTACGCATGGCTTTCATAATACAATACCTGATGAACATACAAAGCCATGGGATTTCTTTGTGAAGGCAGATGAAATACTCTATCGTAAGAAACATAAGTGAGTATGGATATAAAAAAATATGGTAAAGACATACAGGAACTATATCAAAAACAACGTGCTTATTTACAAAAGTCAGATGCACGTCTTTTAGATGTGCTTGAAGAATTATTACATAAGGCAACAGCTTTGCGTGATGATGCATTATTAGGCTATGTTTATCATTCTTTAGCTTTCGCAGGATTCTTTATTCATAATAATTATGAAGGTTTTACGTCAAATTTGCGATTAGCGAATCAATATCTTTTGCAATGCAATGAATATGATGAATTAATGCATGTGCATTATTTGGTGGCGATTGATGCGATGAATAGGGGATTGTTTGATCTTTCTTATCATTATTTCATGAAAGCACGGAAGCTTGCATTAGATGCAGAACAACCAACTTCTGCGGCGATTATTGAAGAAAGTATTGGTCATATTTTAATGGTACTAGGATCCTATAAAGAAGCTAGATCATTTTTTAAAACAAGCCTGATTGGAATAGAAAAGGATAGAGAACATCCTCATTATTTCAATAATATGGTAAGTTGCCATATTAATGAAGCTTTATGTTGTATTGGTTTAGGATTAATTGATGAGGCAAAATTGGCTTGTGAAAAGGCAAAGCAATTTATGAATTTACATCCAGATGCTTTTCAAATTGATGTGCGTATTAATTATGCCTTTTTAGAAACACGTATCGCAGTTTATTTGAAAGATAAAGAAAAGATGGTTGAAGGCGTAGGAGAATGTATTACTTTATTAGAAGAGGTAACACAAATCGCTAATTATGACATGATGTTATATGAATTAGTATCGGAATTACTATCTGTAAAAGCTTATGATTTAGCTGGAAGTATTGTCGAAAATATAGGGAAAATGAATCTTTCTAATGAAGCTTTACATGCGCAAAGATTGATGAATGAAATAAAGATTTTATATTATCGAGCGATAGGGAATACAGAAGAAGAACTTTTATGTTATAACGAACAGGATAAGATATATGCACGTATAAAGGTTGAACAAAAAGATAGCCAACGTTATGCGCAAGATTTAATCACTTTAACGGCTGACTTGCAGCGGGATCAAGTCTTAGCAATGCATAGAAAAGAAGAGTTGATTCATAATGTTGAAACAGATGCCTTAACAGGGCTAGCGAATCGCTATATGTGTGATTTTAAAATGAATCAAATCTTTGAAAAAGCTTTTGCGAATAAGGGGAATTTTGGTATTGCTGTAGTGGACTTAGATAATTTGAAATATATAAATGATCATTATGGACATCAAGTGGGGGATGAAAAGATTATCGAATTCGCAAATGCATTAACTCAGTTGATGGAAGATGAACGCATTTTTTCTACACGCTATGGTGGTGATGAATTCGTGCTTATTTTTGATCAAATGGATAATGAAGAAATTGTTGCCGCAATTAAGAAGATACGTCAATTTACCGATATGCGCTTTAGTGTAGGTTGTGCTAATGCTATACCAGCAGAAAAAATGAAAACTTGGGACTACCTAAAATTAGCTGATGAAGAATTATTTAAGATTAAAATGAAGAAAAAAGAAGGAAAAAGAACATCGGATTATAACATTCGCTCGAAGAAGATGACGATGAGCGAAAGAAAAAAGAATAGTGAAGCGTAATAGAAGCAAATAGGCGCTAATATATGAGTATGGATTTGTTTTGGACACATCAGGAAAAAATTCAAGAAGGCATGGGTTTTGGTCAATTCTCAATAGTACATTTCATTTGGCTGATATCTATGTTTCTTTTGGCATATTATATTTCGGAAAAATATAAAAAATCAGATGATAAGCATAAAGATCGGATTCGTAAAGCTATATCCATATTTTTTATTGTGACGGAATTGATTAAACTATATGTTATCTATTTGAATGGTGTAGATGTAACAGACTATTTACCTTTAGAAATATGTAGCTTCGCTGCCTACGCTATTATCATCGATACCTTTCTAGAAAAAAGCTTTTGTCGGGAAATGATACTTTATCTTTTTTTACCAGCTGGTTTTGTCGCTTTATTATTTCCTACTGTTACTGTTTTACCATCCTTTAATTTTTTCACTATCCACCAATTCCTTTTTCATTGCTTTATGATAGCTTATGCCTTAGCTCGTTATAGAAGTGGTGAAGTGAGAATTAGTTATAAAGGCTTTTGGAAAGCTGCCTTTAGTCTTTTAGTACTAGTTATTTGTATGTATTTTGTGGATGTATATTTTCAAAAAGAATTTATGTTTTTAACTACTACTTATGGTAATGCGGCCTTAATGGCCATAGAAAGCTTTTCTGGTAAAGGGATTACCTATACGATAGCTTTATTTTGTATTGCGATACTTGTTTTGCATATATTTTTTGCTTTGCTTTATTGTATTGATCGACGTAAGTTACGATAAGTCTAATTAAAAATGAGGATAGAATATGCCTTTAAAAATCATTCGAAATGATATTACAAAAGTAAAAGCAGATGCAATTGTGAATGCCGCAAATCCTAATGTAACGATTGGCTCTGGCGTGGATGCCACCATCTATAAGGCGGCTGGAAAGGATGCGCTTTTATTAGAAAGAAAGAAGATAGGTGTTATGCATCCAGGCGAGGTCGCAGAAACGCCTGCTTTTAACTTGCATGCAAAGTATATTATTCATGCCATTGGTCCTGTGTGGAAAGGGGGAACTAGTGGTGAAGTAGATACTGTAGCTCAGTGTTACAGAAAATCTCTTGAAAAGGCAAAAGAATTAGAATGTGAATCCATCGCTTTTCCTTTATTAGCGTCGGGTACCTATGGTTTCCCTAAAGATATTGCCCTAAAAACAGCTATATCTGAGATAAGTGGATTTTTGTTTAATCATGATATGACCGTTTATCTCGTTGTTTATGATAAGGAATCTTTTGAAGTTTCCGGTACGGCATTTAATGATATATCTTCCGTTATTAAGGAAGAGGATATAGTAGAGCCATTATTTCATAGACGAGAGATAAGATATGGCAATAAAAAAAGTGAAATACTTCATGCCAAAGAACTATCTTTTGGAAGTACATTATCTAGCGCAGATCTTTTTAAAGTAGATATGGCATACACTGAGTCTGAAGAAGAGGCTTTGGATGAAGATATCAAAGATATCATCAGGGCCAAAGAAGAAACATTTCAAGAGCATCTTTTCCGTTTGATAGACCGTAAAGGCTTGGAAGATAAGGATGTGTATAAGAAAGCCAATATTGATAGAAAGCACTTTTCGAAAATTAGAGGCAATGTGAATTATAATCCTTCAAAACGAACAGCACTAGCATTAGCGGTTGCTTTAGAACTGAATCTTGATGAAACGAAAGATTTATTACTAAGAGCAGGTATAGCTCTATCGAAAAGTAATATTTTTGATCTAATTGTAGAATATTGTATAGACCATAAAATTTTTGATATATATGAAATCAATTGTATTCTTTTTAAGTATGACCAACAAACCCTAGGTGCTTAGCTTGGATAAAGATGGTGTTGTTAGATACACTTTTTAGGCGTATTATTACAATATACAGAAAATGTATGGCAAATTTGCCAAAGGGGGGACATTATGGATAATCAAGAATTACGAGAGATTGTAAATCCGGTTTTTAACACAGCCAAATCATGCATTCAATTAAATGCGGCTTCTGGTGAACAGGATTCCATTAAGCTTTTAGATGCTTTGGGCTTTGAAGCCTTTGGTTCACAATTAACCAGAAAGCGTATTCCTCAAGTGTTGCTGAACCAAGTGAAGAAGCTTTTTCCTGCTTATATGATCCTTGTTGAAGGGCGTTTTCAAACCATGAATCGCTTGGTTGATAGCCGTAAGGATAGTTATGTGGTAGATTTACCTTGCGGATATACGTCTAGAGGAATTCGTATGGATCGACAGGGCCGCTCTTATGTAGGATTAGATCTTCCTGCTGTTATTGAGGAAATTCGTCCTGCTGTTCAATCGATTATAGGTGAAAAGGAAACGATTACCTATAATGAAGCAGATGCAACAAATCTATCATCTTTAGAAAGTGCTATTCCGGATCATTGTAAAAATCTTTTGATTACAACAGAAGGGTTGTTGATGTATTTTAATCAACCTGAATTGGATGAAGTATTTCGTAATATTCATCAACTTCTTGAAAAACATGGTGGTAGTTGGGTGATTTCTGATAGAGCTTATGCTGAACACGATAAGGATATAGCTGCCGCTGCTTTGAATCATAATGCGGTATTAACAACGCTATATAATGCCATTACCAATAAAGTCGCAGGATCTACTGCAGATGTTAAATTTGATGACAATATTTTCTTTGACCAAGATAGAGACAAGGTGAAAGATTATGTTAAAAAAATGGGCTTTGAGCTTAATGAAGTTTGCATGGGGGATTATTTACCAGAGCATTTAGGGGCAGTAGAGGATAATCCGAAAGCAGAAGAAGAGGTAAGAAAAGCTTTCCAAAAGATGTTCTTTTGGGAATTGAGTGTAGCTGAGGGTGAAAGAGGAAGAAAGACATTTGAGAGTAAGGAAAAGTCTTTTGCGGTTAATGCGGAATTAGAGAATCATATTCTAAAGCTTAAATTATCAGGTAGATTAGATACATTGACGGCACCAAATTTACTAGCTATCTATAATGAAATTGTTGAATCAGAAAAGATAGAAGGAATTGAAATTGATTTAGAAGAGTTAGAATATGTATCTTCTGCTGGCTTGCGTGTGTTCCTAATTATGTATAAAGCATTAAAGAATAAGAAACATTTCTATTTGAATCATATGAATGAAGTAATTAAAGATATCCTAGCTACAACTGGTTTTGATTCAGCATTTGGTTTGGATTTAAAATAAAAAATGATTAAAATTATTTGAATAGTAGTACAAAGAAAGTGGGGAACAAAAAATGAAAAATATGAAGAATAATCAATTTATGAAGTTGCATTTAGGTTTAATGTGTTTGTTATGTTTAATTAGTATTATTAGTGCAGGAATTATTTTTACCGGTAATATACCAGCTGGTTTTGATACGAGTGCACCACAATTCCAAACAACAGTTACATTATATGGTTTAGGTCACGTACTAAATGCTATAGCATTAGCTTGTGGTATTTATTATATATTTAAAGGTAGTGGCAAAGATGTTGCAATGTGGTATAAGGCTTTTGTGATATTGGTTACACTTAGCTTTACTTTGCGTTTATTTGGTAGAATGATTCATCCGGGATTGGGTTTAGTAGCTGTATTAATGCTTGTAATTGTAATCCTTTTATTGGTGTTAAGTTTTATGAAGAATTTAGGTGAACAAAGATCTTGGATACTCTATTATGCATTATTAGCATTAGTGTTTGTTGTAGAAGTAATTACCTTTGATACTCGTGAAGTCCTATCTAGTCTTGTGGGAAATGCTACTAGATTAGTATTAATTGGTACTATTGGTCTAGCTCTACGTGATAAATATATGGATAAAGCGGCTAGAAAAGGAAATGGATAATGGGTCATAAGGAATGATATATTTATGGATAGAAAAAAGAATATTGCCATAATAATAATCGTTTCGTATAAATAAATAGAAAAGTAATTGATTGAAAGTGGGGTATTGAGTATGGAAGAATTCAATAGAATAATCAGCGATGATGAATTAAAAGATATTGTTGGTGGTACAAGAGAAGAGTGCTTAGAGCTTATGCAATGGTGCAATGATCATGGCTCAGAGCATATTAGTCTTCCTCCAGGAGGGCAAAGGCTCGATCCTGCTGAATTATGGAAAGCGTATAATTTTGTGCTAAATAAGTTACATAGTATTAACTATTTGGGCAAAAGTTTGAAAATGCCAAATGATTGGGACAATCAATATACACTATATGACCAAAGGCAAGGTAAAAGGATTTCTTTAACACATAGAGAATTTATGGATTTTCTGAATGAAAACTTTGGTTAATATATTTTGTATAACTAAAAATTAGTTTACTAAGGGGAAATATAATGATTTATAGAAGTGCAGACTATGCGCTTATTTTTTCTTTGGGTAAGTTGATTGTTGGTATTCTAAAAAAAGGCGAAAAGTTGTAATAAAATACTTGACAACTATTTCTTTTGGTATTATTCTCTAATCATAAAGTTGTAATAAATAAATTGACAACTGATAAAGGAGGAACTAAAATGAAAGTAGCAGTAGTAGCAGCAAATGGAAAAGCAGGTAAGTTAATTACTGAAGAAGCAGTAAATCGTGGAATGGATGTAACAGCTATCGTAAGAGGGGAAAACAAGACGGTAGCACCAAAGGCCATTATTAAAGACTTATTTGAGATCACAAAAGAAGATTTAAAAGACTTTGATGTAATTGTTAATGCATATGGTTCTTGGGCACCTGATACAGCAAATACAATAGTAGACGCTAGTATGCATTTAGTAGATGTTCTTAAAGGCACAGATAAGAGATTATTAATTGTAGGTGGTGCAGGAAGTTTATATGTTAATCATGAACATACACAAACAGTAGTGGATGTAACACCATTTCCAGAAGCAGCTATGCCTGTAGTCAATGCACATGGTAAACTTCTAGAAGAATTACGTAAAGTTGATGATGTAAATTGGACATATGTAAGTCCTGCAGGTGATTTCCAGCCTGAAGGAGAAAGAAGTGGGGAATATATTCTCGGTGGAGAAGAATTAGTATTAAATAGTAAAGGAGAAAGTGTTATTTCTTACGCAGATTATGCAATCGCTATGGTTGATGAAATTGAATCTGGTAATCATATCAAAGAAAGAATTAGTGTTGTAAGTAAATAACAAGTAAGGATTTATGCAAATAACAAGTCGATTCACCATTGCCGTACATGCGTTGGCATTCATTGATCTATTTCAGGATAAACAAAGGGTAACAAGTAATGTTTTAGCGAATAGTATTCAAGCAAATCCTGTTATTATTCGCACAGTATTAGCCAAATTAAAAGATGCTGGAATAATTGATGCTAGACAAGGTAGTGGTGGGTCAAGACTTGCAAAGCCATTAGAAGATATTTCCTTATATGATATCTATAAAGCTGTAGATACAGTTGATGAAACAGGCCTGTTTCACTTCCATGAAAATCCTCATCCAAAGTGCATAGTTGGTGGCAATATTCATGCAGCACTAGATGATAAATTACAAAGAGTACAGGATACAATGGAAGCTGAGTTAAGAAATATTACGATGGCTGATGTAATCCATGATTTAGAAAAAGAAATCAATCAGAAAAAATAAATATGAATTATACAGGAACAATTTATAGACCACCTTTTGAAGCAAATTCTCTTTTGTTGCAGGTAACAGAAGGGTGTTCACACAATAAATGTGCTTTTTGTTATATGTATCCTGATATACCTTTTCGTATATGTCCAATGGAACAAATTAAAAAGGATATAGCAGAAGCTTCAACTAAATGGCCTAATGTAGAGAGAGTATTTTTAGAAAATGGCGATGCATTTGTATTGAATGCAGATTTATTAGAAGAAATCGCAAAGGAAATCCACGCAAAACTATCGAAAGTTAAGACGATTTCTATGTATGCAAGTATTCAAAATATCAAAAGTAAATCGGATGAAGATTTGAGACGTATTCAATCCTTAGGAATTAATCAATTAGATATTGGCGTGGAAAGTGGCTTGGATTCTACTTTAGCTTATATGAAAAAAGGCTATACTAGCCAAGAGGCAATAACACAATTATTGCGTTTAAATGAGGCTGGTATTGACTATTGTCTGAATATTATTCTTGGTGGTGGTGGAAAAGAGAACTATCGAGAAAATGCATTAGAAACAGCGAAGTTAATTAACCAAACACAACCATATATGATTTTTATGGGTACCCTTCACGCCAATAAAGGATGTGAATTATTCGAGGATATGCAAAGTGGATAATTCCACGAATGCACATTTGGGGAATTGTTAAATGAACAAGAATGGTTAGTAGAAAATATCGAATGTAAGGATACCATTTGTTATGGTTTGCATCCTTCTAATGTCGTCCGCTTATTTGGTATATTGCCGAAAGACAAAGCTAGACTCATTGAAGAGATCCAAAAAGTACGTAATCAATTGAATAATCATTTAGATGATTATCCTATTCGTATGGGCGAAGGGATGATAGTAGACGATTATAATCATTAATAGAAAAGTGCCGTAAAGATAATCATGACTTTATGGCTTTTTCTTTTGCATAAATGAAGTCAATTTCTCAATTCTTATATTGATGGATAAAAAGAATCAAAGTATAGTTTATTTATTGTTTAGAGGTCAAGTGAGTCAACTACCCACCCACTAAAGTGAGTGGGCTTGTAGCTATCCAGTAGTGCTAACGACCTATGGTCTCCTACCTTTGTTACAAGCGAACTTGCTGATGTTACATCACGGGATGGTTGACAACACCCCTTGCAAAAGAG
>JAFVFM010000003.1 GCA_017475415.1 Solobacterium sp. | reverse complement strand
TCTGTAGCTGTATTTGCACAAGCTCCTAAAAGCATTAAGCAACACGCTATAATACCTAATACATATTTTTTCATAACTTTCACCTCTCAAATAAGTTAGTTTAATGAAACTAACTACATTACTATACATATTATTTTCCCTTTTGCCTAGTATTATTTTTTAATTTTCTTTATTTACATCTAATCCATTTAATGATAAAACTTTGCCCATGAAGAAGAAATTGTTTTTCAAAGGAATGAAGGATGCTCTACCTATTGGCATAGCCTACTTTGCGGTAGCTTTTTCTTTAGGAATAGCTATGCGCAATGCAGGCCTCACTTCCATACAAGGCTTCTTTTTCTCTGCTCTTAATTTCGCAAGTGCTGGTGAATATGCTGCTGTACAAGTCATTGCAAGCCAGGGTACCTATTTAGCTGCTGCCTTGGCGACACTTATCGCCAATGCTCGTTATTTATTAATGAGTACGATTCTTTCCCAAAAATTATCTTCACAAACACCTTATTATCATCGCTTCCTCATCGCCTTTGGTATAACGGATGAATTATTCGGTATCAATATCGCACAAAAAGGATATCTTGAACCTTTTTATCAATATGGAGCCACTACCTTAGCTATACTTTGTTGGGCAATCGGTACTTCCATTGGCATTTATGCTGGAACAGCCTTACCTGAACAAATCGTTAATGCATTAGGTGTAGCTTTATTTGGCATGTTTCTCGCTATTATTATTCCACCCACAAAAAAAGATAAGATTGTCGCTTTCTTTATCATCCTATCTTTTTTCTGCAGTTTTATTGTGCAATATATCCCTTATATCCAAAAGCTATCCTCTGGTAGTAAGACCATTATCCTCACATTAATTCTTTCTACTATAGCAGCTTATTTCTTCCCAATAAAAGCGAAAGAAGGTAATCAACATGAATAATTGGCTCTATATTCTTTTTACATTCCTTGTTTCTTATACTATACGTGTTTTGCCATTCACGCTTATTCGTAAACCAATTACTAATTCTTTTATTCGTTCCTTCTTATATTATGTTCCTTATATTACCTTAGCCGTAATGACCTTCCCCGCTATCCTTTATGCAACAAAAACACCAATATCTGGCTTGCTCGCCTTATTTACTGGTGTCTTCTTAGCCTATCGTGGCAAAAGCTATCCCATTGTCGCTGTTGCCTGCTGCATTGTTGTATTCTTATTTGATTTATTATTTTAAATATTCTACAAATTCATCAATTGCCTTATATTCCGAATGCCTAGGACTCGGCCTAGCTTCTTCACTCGCATAACCTACTGGAAATACTGCGATAAGCTCATAGCCTTCCATTTCTGGAAAGGCTTTTTTTAAATTCGGAACATTGAAGCTACCTACCCATACCGTAGCTAAATCTAATTCTTCTATTTCCAACATCATATGTGTAGCGACAATACTTGCATCCACTTCCGCAAAATTCTTTCCATCACTCGCTCTTACAAATGCTTCTTCTTCCTTTGCGCCAACCACAAAATAAATTGGTGTTTCAAAGCGTATCTCAGAAGCTTCCTTAAACTTTTTTATTGCCTCACCATTTACCACCCATATCTTTAATGGCTGTGCATTTTTCGCCGTTGGAGCCACTAAGCCTGCCTCAATAATCTTTTCTATTCTTTCCTTTTCTACTTCTTTTTCTTTAAAACTTCTACATGAATATCTTTTCTTCGCTAATTCTAAAAATCGCATCATTTAAAATCCTCCTATTTGAATTCGATCATCTCTACTTGTAATAATTTGTATCATTCTTTCGTATATCCTCTTATGATTTACTAAATGACTTTCATCTAGCTCAGAAAATGGTATAATTTCGGTTGACCTTAATTGGTTTTCGCGAAAATAAGTATAATGTAAGTCTACTTTTGCATCACATAGTTCAATTCGTACTCCCTCTTCATCTTCTATCTTACGTATATTTAACGCTGCCATAATCCCAATTAAGCTATCATCTTTTTGGGCACTAATAAAATTTCCTAAAGCATAGAAGACAATACTCTTACCCTCATTTAACCATTCGAATGGCTGAATCATATGAGGATGATTACCGATAATAATATCTGCACCAGCAGCTACAGCCTCCCTCACTTGTTCCTCAGTTTCTGTTTCTACTTCTACTTTCACCATATGTCCTAACTTCTCTTTCACTGATGTAACAGCTTTTGTAATAGAACCAGCAAACGCAATATGATTGTCTTTAATCATGACACCATCATATAAACCGAAGCGATGATTAAATCCACCGCCGCACACGACTGCATGCTTATCAAACATACGTAGTCCTGGCATCGTTTTTCGCGTATCACAAATGCGAGTATGACTGCTATCTAAAGCAAGAACCGCTTTACGCGTCATCGTCGCTATTCCGCTCATACGCTGAATAACATTTAATATAACGCGCTCTGCTGTTAATAACGATGCAATTGGACCTTGCACAGTTGCAATGATTTCGCCTTTTTCTACAAGGTCCCCATCTTTTTTATGAAGCTCTACTTCAATTCTCTCATCAATTAATTTAAATCCTGATTCAATTACTAAACGTCCTGCAAAGACCCCTGTATCCTTCGCAAGAAACGTTCCTTTCGAAAGCAAGTTATCTGGAAAAATAAGCTGAGATGTTACATCTCTTTCCCCTATATCTTCTAAAAAAAATCGATAAATG
>JAFVFM010000018.1 GCA_017475415.1 Solobacterium sp. | reverse complement strand
GCACAAGTAGACGCTAATGTCACTTTAATCGATATAGATGAAGATAAAGAATATATGGACGAACAATTCTTAGGTGGTATATGTAGTTCTGGTTATCCAAATATTGAAAATTGCAATATCCATCTAGATGCCTATATATCCGAACATGGCTATGTACATTCTGGAGGTCTAGTGGGTATGTATTTTTATTATCCAGAAGAATATGAAGGCTTTGGCTATGTGTCTAATAATATGACAAATGGTACAATTCAATTCTTTGAAGATAATCTAGATCGACGCGCATATTGTAGTCGAGATATAGGAGAAACCTTAACTTATTCTTATGCAATCGGAAACAATACTGGAGATTTTACCCCATTAGAAATCTTTCAATATGAAGAAAATCTCTACCCACAATATAATGAAGAGGCAAAAATAATAGAAGCGACATGTAGCCAATTAGGGTATCGTGAGCGATATAGCCAAAGTGGGCATGTCTTTAAAGATTCCTACAAGCTTCCTAGCCACACTTATCAAGATTGGATTACAATAAAAGAACCCACATACTTTGAAAGTGGTATTCAGGAATCAAAATGTATTCAATGTGGCAATACCATTACACAAGCGATAGAGCGCATCATAGATATCAAAAAAGCCTCCTTCACTGAAACAGAATTGCATATTCAAGAAAAAGAAAGCTTCCATCTTCCTTTAGCCTATGAGCCTAGTAATGCCATCATTGATGAAGATAATTTTTCTATATCGGATACCAATATTCTAAAAAGAAATGCCGATGGTACTTTTACTGCTTTACAAAGTGGTGAAGCTATCATTTCCTGCAAGGATCATACAAATCAAATCTTAGCAGAATGTAAGATTATTGTTGAGAAAGAAAAAGATTTATGGTTACTCGCCTTCCTTGCCTCTTTAGCTATTTTTCTCTTCTTTATTCTCTTCCGCCTTCTAACTTCAAAAAGGAAAAGAAAAATATCGCTGATTCTTTTCTTCTTACTCATCCCTTTAATTCAGCCAATACAGGCTATAGAAACATCCCTTCCTTTACAGGTATATGTAAACCAATATCCTTATTCCCATTTGTGTGATGCAAATTATGAAACAAATCAATTCCTTACACCACAAGATAATATTCTTCTTACATCAACAACCCCTTTTTCTGCCCTCTATATCGAATTTGAACAAATCGCTTCTCACTTTACAATTACCTATGAGGATACAACACAAACCATTGACCCCACTTATCTTCATGAATATATTGTATTAGAAAAACCCACAACAGAGCTTACCATCCAATTTACCTCAAATGAAATCGTAAAAGATTTCTATATAACAGACTCTAGTCATCCAGATCCAGAAATACAAATATGGCAAAGTATACCAGATAAAGAGGCAGATATATTAGTCTTTGCGACACATGCTGATGATGATATTCTCTTTCTTGGTGGTGTATTAGCAGAATATGGAGGAGAAAGAGATTTAAAAGTGCAGGTAGCTTATCTATGCGACTTTAATCTTACCCACCCCATCCGTGAGCATGAAAAATTAGATGGCTTATGGACTAATGGTATTCGTTATTATCCAGTTAATGGATCATTCCAAGATTATTATTGTTTAACATTAGAAGAAGCTGAAGCCTTCTATTCCTATGAAGATATACTCAATTTTGTGACAACACAAATCCGTAGATACAAGCCAGAAATCGTAGTTACACAAGATGAATTTGGCGAATATGGCCATGGCGATCATCAAATCTTAGTGAAAGCTGTTAAGGAAGCTGTGGACCACAGCTTTGAAGAAAGCTTCCAAGAAGAAAGCGCAAAAGTATATGGTAGTTTTGATGTTAAGAAAACATATTTACATCTTTATAAACAAAATCAAATTCGTTTAGATTTACGCAAACCTCTTACAGCCTTCCAAAATAAAACAGCCTTAGATGTAATGAATGAAGCATTTTTAAAACATGTTAGCCAACAAGGAGGTCCTTTCTATGTAACGGATGATCCTAATGTCGTAGAATATGATGCTGCAGCCTTTGGCTTATATCGCTCGACAGTAGGCCTAGATACAACAAATGATATGACAGAAAATACAGGCTTATCGCCAAACTATATCGAAGAAACTCCTACTAGCGAGCCACAAGAAGAGACTACTATCAGCGAAAAAGAAGAAGAAAAAAAAGTAGAAGTATTGGAACCAATAATAGAAGAAGAATCTATAGAAGAGCCTATTGAAACTCCTACTACAACATATTCCTCTACTACTATATCTTTACCACCTTTACTTCTTACTTTATTTGCCTTGACAATTATGTTATATAAAATCATTCACGATGCATAAAAGAGACTCACAAGTCTTATTCCATTGTTATATCTGAATAGGTAAAGAGAAGAATCCTTTCAAAATCTTCTCTTTTTAATTCCACTTGTATTCCTACCTTACCAGCCGAAATATAAATACGTTCATTTTCTTTTGCGCTAATATCGACGAATGTTGGAAAAAAGCGTTTCATATCAATAGGACTACAGCCCCCATGTATATAACCTGTTAGAGGTAATAATTCCTTTTGAGCGATCATTTGTATCGATTTCACCGAAGCTGCCTTGGCGGCTTTTTTTACATCCAATTTCTTTTCTACTGGTATCACAAAGACATAATAATCCTTTGTATTTGCACGCGTAACTAATGTTTTATAGACAAAACGAGGATCTTCATTACATTTATTCGCTACACTAACACCATCTATTTCCCCGTCTTCTGTATCATATTTATGTATAATATAGTCTATCTTTGCTTTATCTAGAATTCTTAAGACATTTGTCTTTTCTTCCTTCTTTGCCATATTATTCAGACAACATCATTCTATCGTTGTCAAATTCCTCCTTTGAGCTTTCTTTAAAGCGCTCCAATAATTCATTAACACTAATCTGTTTTCTTTCCTCTTCATTTAAGTCCATAACGATTCTACCATTAGACATAAATAATGTACGATTACCAATCGATAATGCTTGTTTCATATGGTGGGTAATCATTAAACATGTGATTTCATTTTCTTCTACAATTCTTTTCGTTAAGGCTGTTATTTTTTCTGCAGCCTGTGGATCAAGAGCAGCTGTATGTTCATCCAATAGTAATAATTTTGGTGTAACAATTGTAGCCATAAGTAAGGTTAAGGCCTGCCTTTGCCCACCAGAAAGTGTACCCACTAAGGTATGCATTCTATCTTCTAAGCCCATATTCAGCATACTTAATTTTTCTCTAAAGTATTCTTCGTCTTTTTTGGATATCCGTGAGAAACTAGCTGTTTTTTGCCCAGCTCGTAAATACGCTAAGGCTAAATTTTCTTCTATTGTCATATGAGGCGCAGTTCCTTTTAAAGGATCTTGAAACATACGACCAATCACTTTAGCACGTTTATAATCTGCTACATAAGTAATATTTTCATTATCCAATAGAATCTTACCTTCATCGACTAAGAAAGTGCCTGCTATAGCATTAAATAATGTAGATTTTCCTGCGCCATTCGAACCTAATAAGGTAATAAAATCTCCTTTATTTACTTTTAAATCCACTTGATTCAAAGCCACCTTTTCATTGATTGTGCCTTTTTCAAATATCTTTGTACATTTTTCTAATTTTAACATTCTACAGGCTCTCCTTCCTTCTTCTTGCATAAAGAGAAAAATTTTCTTTTAAGCTTGGAGAAGCAATAGCTAAGGCAACAATCAAAGCTGTAACTAGCTTTAAAAAGTCAATTGGAATTAAGCGTGTTTGTAGGATAATCGCATAAATAAAACGGTAAATGATATTTCCGATTAAGCAGGCAAGGATATTTCTAGTCATATTCTTTTTTCCATTCATTACGGTTTCACCAATAATTAAACAAGCTAAACCAATTACCACAATACCTGTACCTGCGTTGATATCCGCACTTTTTTGAAGTTGCCCTACCAAGGCACCACATAAACCTGTTAAGGCATTAGCGATGACTAAGCCAACTGTAATCGTAAAGCGAGGATTAATAGAAGATGCCGCAACCATATCTTTATTATCTCCAGTAGCACGTATAGATAAACCTAATCTAGTGCTTAAAAAATATCTTAATAGTGCCATGCATCCAATTACGATAACTGCAACAATGGCCAAATCCATCCATGGTCCGCCTATACCTAAATGTTTAAATAACATAAAGATTGTTTCTTTTTTTAGTAAAGCAACATTACTAGACCACCCCATCACCATTAAGTTAATGGTATATAAGCCAGTGTTTGTAACAATACCCGCTAAAATAGAAGGCACACCCATTCTTGTCTGCAAGAAGGCTGTACAATAACCAGCTGCCATACCTGCTATTATTGCAAGAAATATACCAAATATAGGATGACCATAATAAGCTGCGGTTACTGAAACAGCCATGCCTAAAACATAACATCCATCTGTTGTTAAATCTGCTATATCTAGGATGCGATAGGATATAAATAAAGCCAAGGCTACTAAGCTATAGACAAAACCTAAGGTTAATGTTGTTTGAATAATATATAACATCTTCTATTCTTCCGTTGTTTCTACTTCTACAATCTCTCCAAATTGTGCAAATACTGAATAATCCAAATCTAAAGCTTTAGCTGTTTCTGTATTTACTGTAACAATACCGCCATCCATAAGATAGTAATCTTCTAAAGCATCCATTCCCTTTGTGATTGCCTCATACGCTAAATCAGCAGTTTTCTTTCCTAATTCAGAATAATTAACACCACAAGTTGTATATGCACCATT
>JAFVFM010000174.1 GCA_017475415.1 Solobacterium sp. | reverse complement strand
TTAAAGAATTTGCGCGTTTAGGTTCTGGCTATAAGATTGCCATGCGTGATTTAACGATACGAGGTGCAGGGGATTTATTAGGCGCAGAACAATCAGGCTTTATTGATACAGTAGGTATCGATATGTATATTGAAATGTTAGAAGAAGCTATTGCCTTAAAGAAAGGTGAAAAAAGAGAAAAAGAAGAAATGGAAGTAAAAACCAATGTGAAAGAAACAGGTTATATTCCAAAATCTTTTGCGCCTGATGATTTCGATAAGATTGGCATGTACCAAAAGATAGATGCCATTAAAGATCCAGAAAGCTTACAAGAATATAAAGAAAGTATTATTGACCAATATGGTAAATTACCAAAAGAAGTAGAACAGGTATTCCATAAGAGGGACTTTGATTTAAGTTTGAAAGAAGCACATGTAGATGGCTTTAAAGAATATTTGGATCGTGCAGAAATTACTTTCACGAAGGACTATTCTCAAAGTATAGATGGAGTGAAATTGTTTGAAGCATTTAACAATTTATCAAAGGATATTAGTTTGCGCTATAAGGATGAAAAAATAACAGCCGTTGCACCAGAGAGTATCTATACAATGGAAATGATGATGAATATCATTCATGTAGCTAAGGAGGTAAAGGATGCGCATTGATAAATATTTAAAAGTATCACGTATATTGAAAAGAAGGACTATCTCAAAAGAATTAGCAGATAACGAAAGAATAGAAATTAATGGAAGAATTGTTAAGCCTTCACATGAAGTATGCATTGGGGATATAGTAGGAATTACCTTTGGAAATAGAAAGTTAGAAATTAAGGTTTTATCTACTCAAGAAGTAAAGAAAAAACAAGAAGCATCAGATTTATATGAAATAATTTCAGAAACTAAAGTTTCGCATATTGAAGAAACAGAATAAGAGTGATATAAAAATAGTATGGCAGAAGTAAAAAAGAAAAAACGTATAGTAAAAAAGAAAATGACACCACTATCAAAATTGTTTAGTATAGGGGCAATTTTTGTATCTTTATTCTTAATCTTTTCTGTATCTAAGGAAATCACTACAACAATGAAGTTACAGAAGGAACTAGCAGAAGTAAGAGAAAGACTACAAGAGGTAAAGGATGAAAACAGTTTCCTCAACAATGAGAAAACCAAATTACAAGATCCGGATTATGTAGAAAATTATGCCCGTGGTAATTATATGTTATCGAAAGAAGGAGAACAGATTTTCTATCTTCCTTCAAAAAATGATGAATAAGCCTTAGGGCTTTTTTTCTTAGAAAAAAAAGCAGAGCTTAGTCTGCTTCGTCGATATTGATATAAGAATTAAATATATCTGTTAAACGTAAGCCTATATCATTGTAGGCTTCTTTTCCAATAGTACCTTTGCGCATAATAGTAGAGCGGTAGTCTAATAAAAAATCTGGATATTTTTCTTCAGGTATTTCAAACAAAACCTTTTCTCTTGAATATACAACATGGATTAAATAGCGCTCCATATTCGTGAATTGATGTTTTACAAATGAATAATCTTTAATTGGCATTTCAATACAAATCATATCCCACCTCAAAAAGAATTATACACCAAAAAGAAGCATCACTTTGGATACTTCCTCTCTTTCTTTATTTTTTGTAATGTGCCCACATAGTATCTGTAGCTTCTTTAATTGCGGCAGTTACTTCATTAACTAATGTTTCATCCCAATTTTCTTTATCACCACGTAAGAAGGATGTTTTATCAATACGATTATCGAATACTCCAATAGGTAAATGATACGTACGGCCATGCGCTTTAACAGTAATTGTATTTTCTACTTCTGAATGTTCATCA
>JAFVFM010000173.1 GCA_017475415.1 Solobacterium sp. | reverse complement strand
TTTCTTTACTTATTTCTATAGCCATAGTTGGTATCTATATTCTTTTTCGCAATTTGTTGAAAAAGCCTTGGATGAGTATTCTATTCTTTTTCCTATCAACCTCTATCTACATCTATTTATATTTTTATGGCATTGATCCAAATGGTTATGGCACTACAGCTTGGATTGCCATTCGAGGTTATACATTACAATTGACGGATTTCACTAAGATATTGGCTGTTTTCTTTTATAGTTCTTTATTATCCTCACGTTTAAAAGATAGTCATATATTAATTTATTCAACAACCTTCTTTTTTGTGAATCTAGTTGGTTCTATTTTCATTCATGAATTAGGTTCTTTCTTCATCTTATATTTCTTACATCTAGCTCTATTATTTATTTTTATGAAGAGAAGTAAAACAAAACGCATCTATTTAATCACAGTATTTAGCCTAACCTTATTCGCTTTAGCTACTGTATTCTTTCTATATCGTTATCTAAGGCCAATTGCAGAAAGTGGTCAATTAAATAGCTTTACTTCCATCCTTTATCCTATAGCAAAAAAAGTATACATGCGTTTTTCCATTACTGCTAATATTGAAAGCGATCCGCTAGGTGCAGGCTACCAATTAATGCAGGGAAGAAAGATACTTTGGATATCTGGTTTATTTGGCAATACGATTAACTTTAGTGCCCTACCTGTACCAGAATCCGATATGGCCTTTGTCGCATTAATTAATGGCTTTGGCTTTAGTTTTGCCTTTTTAGCCTTACTCTTCTTTTTACGCATTATGCTTAGAGGCTCGGAAGTAAGCCGTAAACTTACGCAATATGCCTTTAGTGATGCCATTGTAGCCTATGGATTTACGATATTATTATTTGCTCAAGCACTACTCGTTATATTCGGTTCCTGTAATATTTTACCACTTGCTGGTTTACCTATACCTTTCTTATCTAGAGGCGGTACATATCAAGCTATAGTTTTTACTTTTTCAGGCATACTTTTATTCCTTTCTACTATTAGCCATAAAGTAGAAAGAAAGAATATACAACATACAATAGCAGAGGAAACTAATGAATAACGAAATCATGATTAATAAAAGACGCATACGGTTTACACAAATTGGCAGCATTATCCTCTGCCTACTTTTCCTTACAGCTTTTGGCAATACATATCTCATTCAACCTAGCATTAATGATGATGCTCGTATCGCAAAAGATTTAGTTTTATATAATGCAGTTTCCACTTATGCAACAGAAGGACCTATCTACGATCGTAATGGAAATATCATTTCACAAAACAGCACCTTAGCTTATCCTGAAAATTATAGTTATTCTTGGCTATTAGGTTATTATTCTACTTCTTTAGGAATGGAGAATGTATATGGCTTACGCGGGAATTTGAAAGATTATCTTTATTTCTTATTAGATAAAGATAATGTTGGCGCAAAAGTAACACTAACAACAGACTCGCGTATCCAAAATTACGCTCATGAATCCATCTTACAAGGCATCGAAGGTTCCGTAATTGTATTAGACAACAAAACCGGTGCAATATTAGCTTTAGCTTCACAAAGTACAGTAAATTATGATGGCAATGATCCAATGTTTATTCTACAAAGTGAAATAGAAGGCTCACAATTTCGCCGTGGAACATATGAAAATGATCCCCCAGGATCTACATTTAAAATCATTACTAGCATAGCTGCCTTAGAGAAAAGTAGAGATGAGCAATTAGATGAAAGTTTCTTTAGCTTCAATGATACAGGCACCTATATACCAGAAGGTGATCAATTTGAAATTCGCAATTACAATAATATAGCTTATGGCCAAATTGGATTAAATGAAG
>JAFVFM010000172.1 GCA_017475415.1 Solobacterium sp. | reverse complement strand
TGAAGTGAATTATATTATGAAATTACCTGCAATCTTCTTCCAAAAGTATATGCAAGAGTTTATTGATTTAGGCTTTAAAATGAATATTCTTGGGGAATTGGATGAATTGCCTAAAAAGACAAGAGATGTTTTAGAAAAGGCAATGGAAGATTCTAAAGAGAATACAGGTTTAAATCTAAATATCTGTATGAATTATGGTGGGCAAAGAGAAATCTTATTAGCTGCAAAGCAATATGCACGTGATGTTGTAGAGCATAAGGCCGATTTTTCTCTTGATGAAAAGGGCTTTGAACAGTATTTGATGACGAAGGACTTTCCTCCAGTGGACCTTCTTATTCGTACCAGTGGTGAATTAAGAATATCGAATTATTTATTATGGCAAATTGCTTATGCAGAATTATGCTTTGTGGATGAAGCCTGGCCTGACTTTACGGAAGAAGTACTCGCCCGCTGCATAGATGCATATCAAAATCGAGATCGACGTTTTGGAGGCGTAAAAGAATGAGCAAATCCATGCAAAGAAAAATAATTGTAGGCTTGCTGATTATAGCTTGCACTTTGCCACCTGCTATATTAGGTGGTTTCTATATCAAATTGTTAGTTTTTGTTATTGATGCTTTTATTGCCTATGAAGCGAATACTTTATTTGGAGAAAAGCCAAATTGGGTAGAAATCATTTTGAACATCATTGTTTATGTGGGATTGTATTATGTAGGTAATGATAAAGTATTAAGCTGTGTTGTGGCATGGTTAATGATTCTATTCCTGATGCATATTTCAGCAGGTGAGGGAGCAGCAGATCGCGTAACATATCCTTTTTTAATTACAATGCTCGTAGGTATTGCTAGTAGAACAGTAGTACAGTTTTATTCCTTAGAATCATTAAGAGGTTTTAGTATATTGTTCTATATTTGTGTAGCTTGTTTTACCTGTGATACAGCTGCTTATTTCTTTGGTACTTTTTTTGGAAAACATAAATTCGCACCTAAGGTATCTCCAAATAAAACATGGGAAGGTACGATTGGTGGTTATTTAGTAGGGGCTATTCTATCTTTTATTACATCCTTATTCTTATTAAAAAATATGCCTATGTCCTTACGGATTGTTTCAAGTTTAATTCTTCCATTTGTGGGAATAGTAGGTGATTTAAGTTTTTCTTTAATCAAAAGAAAATTTAATCTAAAAGATTTTGGTAGTGTATTACCTGGCCATGGTGGTCTTTTAGATCGCGTAGATAGTTTAATCTTTTGTCTATTGGCTTTCTATGGCTTTATGGTTTTATGGGGGTTATAAATGAAAAGATTAGTTTTATTAGGTGCGAGTGGTTCAATTGGTTTACAAACGATTGATGTTGTCATTAGGCATCCAGATGAATTTGAAATTGTAGCCTTATCTGTAGGTCGTAACATTGATGCTTTAGAAGAAATATTAAGTAAGGTTAAAGTGAAGGCAGTTTGTGTACAAGAAGGTAATGAGCTTCTTCGTTTACAAAGTAAATATACAGATATTGAATTTTTAAGTGGCGATGAAGGCTTAAAGACTTTAGCTTTGCGAGATGATTATGACATGTTAGTGAATGCCTTAGTTGGCTTTGTAGGCTTTGTGCCTACATATGAAGCAATATGCTCTAATCATGATGTGGCTTTAGCGAATAAAGAAAGCTTAGTTGTTGGTGGGGAATTAATTGAAAAAGCATTAGCAGAACATAAGGTTAATTTATATCCTATTGATAGTGAACATTCGGCAATCTTCCAAGCTTTACAAGGTAATCGAAAAGAAGAAGTAAAAAATCTTTGGATTACAGCAAGTGGTGGAGCTTTCCGTAATAAAAAAAGAGAAGAGTTAGTAGATGTAACAGTAGAAGATGCTTTAGCACATCCAAATTGGGCAATGGGGGCAAAGATTACTATCGATAGTGCATCGATGATGAATAAGGGTTTTGAAGTGATTGAAGCACATTATTTGTTTTCTATGCCTTATGATCAAATTAAAGTCTTAATGCATAAGGAAAGTGTTATTCATTCTATGGTAGAATATGTGGATGGTAGCGTAATTGCGCAATTAGGTAATCCTGATATGCGCTTACCAATCCAATATGCTTTGACGTATCCAGAAAGAAAAGAATTGGATTTACCACGCTTAAATCTTGCCGAAATAGGTTCCTTGCATTTTGAAGACGCAGATGTTAGACGCTTTCCACTTTTAGCTTTAGCTTATGCAAGTGGTAAGAGAGGTGGGAATTTGCCAGCTGTAATGAATGCGATTAATGATGTCGCTAACCAAGCATTTAGAGAAAGAAAGATTAGTTTCCTAGATATTGAAGATATGATTATTCGTGGAGTAAATCGTGTTCCTTTTAAAAAGGTAACTTGTTTAGAGGATTTATTAGAAGCGAATGCTTGGGGCGTTGAATATGCACAAAGATATATTGTAGAAAAAGGAGGTAAGTAATGACAATCATTTACTTTCTATTATTGTTATCGGTAATTATTATTATTCATGAATTAGGGCATCTTATTGCCGCGAAGTATTTTCATGTTTATTGTTATGAATTTTCCTTTGGTATGGGTCCATTATTATGGAAAAAACAAGGAAAAGAAACACAATATTCTATTCGTGCTTTACCAATAGGTGGGTATGTCGCTATGGCTGGGGATGAAACCAATCAAGAGGTATATCCAGATATAGAAGTGCCTGCTGATCGTACTTTGCCAAGTAAACCATGGTGGCAGAAGATTATCATCATGTTAGCTGGTGTAACAATGAATTTCATTTTAGCCTTTTTGATTTTTTCTTTAGTGATGTTATCTTATGGAGAAATAAATGGTACACCTAGAGCAGTGGTTGGTGAAGTAGTAGCTAGTAGCCCTGCCGAAAAAGCTGGTTTACAGAATGGTGATGTGATTGTGGAATTACATAAAGATAATGGAGAATCTACTAAACCAACTACCTTTATGGACCTACAGGAATTCTTTTTTGGATATGAAGGTGTGGAAACTTATGTGGTTGAACGTAATGGGGAAACCTTAACCTTTGATGTTCAACCAGAATATAATGAAGAATCAAATAGTTATTTAATTGGTATAAGAGCAGAAGAAACAGATAGTATTAAGATTAATCTATTGAATTGTTGGGGCTATGGTCTAAATCATATGGCCAATATGACAAAATCAATGTTACGCACATTAGCGAATTTATTCCGTGGGCGTGGATTGAATCAATTATCTGGCCCTGTGGGGATTTATCAAGCTGCAGGAACTTATGCTTCTCAAGGCTTGCGCGTATTCTTACAATTAATTGCTATGCTTAGTTTAAATGTTGGAATCTTTAATCTTTTACCATTACCTGTATTAGATGGTGGGCAAGTAGTCATCACCTTAATTGAAGCAGCAATTCAAAAAGAATTAAGTGAGAAATTGAAGGTAGCTGTGATGAGTGTTTGTTGGATTGTTTTAATTGGTTTGATGGTATTTGTTACATGGAATGATATCGTACGTATCTTACAATAGGAGGGGTTATATGTCTAAGATATTAGTTACTGGTGGTACAGGCTATATTGGTAGCCATGCTTGTGTTGAATTAATCGAAAGTGGAAATGAAGTTGTTATTGTAGATAACTTATACAATTCTAATATTGCGGTATTAGATCGCATAGAAAAGTTAACCGGTGTTCGTCCTACTTTCTATGAAATGGATATTTTAGATGCAGATGGTTTACGTAGAGTTTTTCATGAGCATAAAATTGATGCTGTAATTCATTTTGCTGGATATAAGGCTGTGGGTGAATCCGTAGAAAAACCATTGGAATATTATCATAATAATATAACTGGTTCATTAACTTTATATATGGTGATGAAAGAAGTTGGTTGTAAGACATTAGTCTTCTCTAGTAGTGCTACAGTTTATGGATCACCTAAATCTTGTCCGATTGAAGAAGACTTCCCAGTTTCTACAACAAATCCTTATGGTTCTACAAAATTAATGAATGAAATGATTTTAAAGGATATTTGTATTAGTGATCCAGAGTGGTCTGTTCTTTGTTTAAGATATTTCAATCCAATTGGTGCGCATAAGAGTGGTTTATTAGGTGAAGTTCCTAATGGTATTCCTAATAATTTAGTACCTTATATCGCTCGTGTGGCCATTGGACAATTAGAATACTTACGTGTCTTTGGGGATGATTATGACACAGTAGATGGAACAGGCGTTAGAGATTATATCCATGTTGTGGATTTAGCAAAAGGCCATGTATCTGCTGTAAATCATGCCTTAGGAGTAAAAGGTTTTGATACGATTAATCTTGGTACAGGTAATGGATATAGTGTATTAGAAGTATTACATGCTTACGAAAAGGCTTGTGGAAAAACATTACCATATAAGGTTGTAGAAAGAAGAAGCGGGGATATCGCAACATGCTTCGCTAGTACAACAAAGGCTAAGGAAGTATTAGGTTGGGAAGCGAATTATACAATTGATGAAATGTGTGAAGATTCATGGCGCTTTACGCAAATGAATCCAAAGGGAATTGGAACAGATTTATGATAGGTTTAATTGTTACAGGTCATGGAGAACTTGCAAGTGGTGTAAATAGTGCAGTAAATGTATTAGTTGGACAACCAGAAAGCTTTCTTTGTGTAGATTATTTATTAGAAGATTCTACGGATGATTTTGAATACAAATTAAAGCGTGCAATTGAAGAATTAAAGCATTGCGATGGCATTTTAATTCTTTCTGATATGGTGAATAGTGCACCTTATCGTATCTCTGTTATGATGAAAGAAAAATTCCATTTGAAACAGGATATTGAAATTGTTGCGGGCTTTAATTTAGGTATGGTAATGTCTGTAAATTTAGCACGTGGTTATATAAGTTCTGTTTTTGATTTAGCAGCTATGGCCGCACAAGAAGGGAATAAACAAATTTATAAATATACAGCTGAAGAGTTGTAAGGAGGTCTATGTGAATATTGCAATTTTTATCTTGATATTTCTATTGGCGATTGATCAATTTGCATTGACGCAAATTTTTCATCGTCCAATTGTATTATGTTCATTATTAGGATTAATCTATGGGGATATTTCTACAGGAATGATGCTAGGTGTTTATTTAGAAACTTTAGTCATTTCTTTAGAAGAAACCTATTTTATGAACTATCGTACAAGTACTATTTTAACTTCAGTTATTTTAAGTGTTCTTGTTCTAGGACAAAATATGACAATGGATTCAGTTGCTGTTTTGGCGAGCGCTTGTTTCTTTTTAGGTACTGGCTTAATGCATATTTTAGATAGTTTTTATACCTTATTTTTACCATTAAGTAGAACAGCGGCTGAAAAGGGTAAAGGAATTACTTTATATCATTTCCTTCCAATGATTCTAACTGGTTTAGTATTTGGTATTGTTTCTCAAATCGTATTAGCACAAGGTGATGCTTTAACAACCTTCGTTTCTAATTTAGCGAATGCGAATAGATGGTTATTTACATCTTTTGCAATTTTCGCTTCTTTATTACCTTGTTTAGGTATTGCTGTATTATTAAGAAATTTAAAAGTAAAGGAAGTGAGTGGTTTATTATTTTTAGGAATAGCTGCTGCTGCGCTAACTTACTTAATGAATAAATCTGTATCGATGATGTTATTAGTAGGTGGTTTAGTCGCTGTTGGTGTTGCAACAATTCTTTATTCTTTTGAAAAAGGATCTGTAGCTGGTACAAAAGAAAAGGGGGTAAGTGGAAAATGGTGGTAGGATTAGGAAAATATCAAGATATAAATGAAGCTTATCCTTT
>JAFVFM010000171.1 GCA_017475415.1 Solobacterium sp. | reverse complement strand
ATGAAGATTATATTTTAGAATATGAAGATAATATTGAAATAGGTAAAGCTAAAGTCATCATTAAAGGTAAAGGTCATTATAGTGGAAATATCGAAATGAGTTACAGCATTAACTATGTTTTATCTTCTACCAATACACAAGTAAGCGGTATTTATAATAAGACCTATAATCGCTTAAAAGCCCAAACTCAAAAAGCGACACTAGTAGCTAATAATAAAGTATTAAAAGAAGGTGAGGATTATAGCGGTAGTTATCAAAATAATATTAATGTAGGTACTGCTACAGTAACCTTTACAGGTATTGGTTATTATAGTGGAAGTATAACGAAAACATTTAAAATCAGTTCCGCAATAAGTTTAACACCTACAAATGCGACGGTTGGTGTATTAGATGTAGGGAAATATAAAAGTACATTACAAATGAAGGCTAGTGTTTCTAGCAACCAATCCACATTAACTTGGAGTAGTAGTGATCCAAGTATTGCCTCTGTAAATAGCTATGGATTAGTAAGAGGTATACGTGATCCTAGACATTTGGCTACTTCTGTTACTATTACGGCAACAACAAGTGACGGCATAAAAGCAGCATCTATGGTTACTGTAGAGCATCCTGTATCAGCCTTCGTGAGAAGGTTATATCGTTATTGTTTATTTAGAAATCCAGATGCTTCGGGTTTTAATTTCTGGACATCACGATTGAATAATCAAACAGATGTAGCGGCAACAGCTGTACAGGGTTTCTTTGAAAGTAATGAAATGATTAATTTACATACAAGCGATGATGACTTTATCAATCGTTGTTATAAAATGTTGTTGGATCGTAATCCTGAAGCTAAAGGAAAAGCGTATTGGTTAAAGAGATTAAGCAATGGAGAATCAAGAAGAACGATATTACAAGGCTTTGTGATGAGTAATGAATTTAGTAAAATCTGTTTTGACTTTGGTATACGCAGAGGAAATATTGATTTTACAAAACCAAATAGAGGTTAAAGTAAGTGGTATAGTGAAATGCTATACCCTTTTTATTTCAATCTAAACTTCTAAGTTGAAATAAGAATTAAAAATATATATTCTTATTTCAATTTTGATATATAAATTGAAATAACAAGGTTATTGATATTGGAAAAACAGCAGAAAAACTAGGTATTTCGTTTAATACAGTATCTGCTGCAGTACATCGCTTAATGGATGTTGGTATTCTTGTGCAGAAGGAAAACGTTAATCGAAATAGAACGTTTGCGTATGCAGAGTATCTTGATATTTTGCGGAAAGGAACTTGATAGAAGAAGAAAAAATGAGGCAAATCACATGATGTGTGTACAATGCCTCATTTTTGTTAGAATAATTATTTCTATGGTAATTAAGCAGCTGCTGCAGCTGCAGCTTGTTGTTGCTGGATTTCTAATAAGGCAGCAGTAGTAACAGCGCTTATTAGTTCTAAATTCGCTGTTGTATAGTATGAAGCTAATATCATAATCGTATCTTTACGGCGTTGAGCTGCATTGAAAAGGTTGTAGTAGGGTTGATCTTTTAAGTATTGGTAAACAGATAGGAAGTCAATTTCTATTGTTTCCAAATCAATTGCTAGATTGGCAAGTATCGCTAAGGAAGCTAATTCATAATTGATAGTAAAATTGATTCTTTGATCGCTGAGTCTATTGAGTAAAGTGATAAAGCGTTCTACTTTTTGTGGAGGCTTACCGGCACATAAAGTCAGTGCATGTGAGATTGTTTGTAAAACGTTTTTTCCAAATAAGGTAGGTAAGCTTTTTTCTAAAGCTTGATAGATTTGTTCAGCTTCTTTAACAATGCCATCAATAGACTTTGTTCTTTGGATGGCGAATAAGGTCGCAAAAGGTACATCTTCATTACTTGTCAAATAAGAATGAAGTAGATTAAAGCGATCATGTATATCTCTAGCCTTTGCGCTAACATGGTAAAAGTTATCCGCTTTGATGGTGTCTGCCATAATAAAGGCTACAAAAGGTAAATATGCTGTAGGAAAGAAAACATCTCGTAATTGTTGATAAGCAGCTAAGGCCAAACTCATTTTATAACCCGGATCAGCATCAACCGCTAACATACAGGTTAGAATGAATTCGGCATTACCTCTAAAAGTAGAAAAAATGCCATTTGGTTCGCGGATAATCGTTTTACATAAAGTATACATTTCCTCATTTACATCCTGTTGGTGGGAAAGAAAAATGTAGGAACCTACGGATAAGGAGGCTCTATATGGACCAAATAAAACAAGTTTATCTAAAACTTGCATGTTTTCCACGAAGCGTTGTGCAGTAAATTGTAAATTAATATCCATGCCATAAGTGTAACTGTTTTCTTAGAAAAAAGAAACAGAAGAAAAGATGTGGTAAACTATATAGGACTTATGATGAAAGATACAATTGTTGCCATTGCAACAGCTAAAGGTACAGGTGCGATATCGGTAATCCGCTTATCTGGAGATGAGGCTATTTCTATAACTTCTTCTTTATGTGATAAGGATTTTTCTATTGCTAGAGGGAATAGTATTCATCATGCTTGGATATATGAAGATAAGGATGTAGTAGATGAAGTATTAATTAGTATCTTTAAGAATCCACATTCTTATACTGGTGAAGATAGCGTAGAAATTAGTTGTCATGGCGGTATCTATATTACTAGAAAGATTCTATCTTTATTCTTAGGTAAAGGTGCTCGGATGGCTAGACCAGGAGAATTTACAGAACGTGCTTTTTTGAATGGAAAAATGGATTTAGCTCAAGCTGAAGCAGTAAATGATTTAATACTTGCAAGTAATGCCTTAAATGCACGTGCCTCTGTGCATTCTTTGAAAGGTTCCATTACGAAATTATTAGCACCATTAGAGGAAGAATTAACACAAATCATTGCGCATATAGAAGTGAATATAGATTATCCAGAATATGATGATGTAGAAGTATTAACAGATGAAAAGATCTTGCCTATGGTAAGGAAATGGATAAAGGATATTGAGAAGATTATTCATGAAGCGAATACTTCTGTAAACATCCGTGAAGGAATAAAAACGGTAATTGTAGGTAAGCCTAATGTAGGTAAATCTTCTTTATTAAATGCTTTATTAGAAGAAGATAAGGCGATTGTTACAGATATAGCTGGCACAACAAGAGATTTAGTAGAAGGAATTGTAAGCGTGGGTGGTATACCTTTGCGCTTAATTGATACAGCAGGCATTCATGAAAGTAAAGATAAGGTTGAGCAAATTGGTATAGAACGTTCATTAAAGGCCATGGATGAGGCAGAGTTGATTATTGTTGTATTGGATGATTCAAAAGAATTAAATGAAGAAGATTTAGAGATATTAGAAAAGACAAAAGATCGTAATCGCATTGTTGTCTATAATAAAAAAGATTTAGGTGAACAATCAGAAGGAATTCATATATCGGCTAGTAAATTAGAAATAGATGAATTAAAAGAGGCAATTGTAAAGAAATATGAAGAGGATTTGGAAATAGCCCAAAGTGATACTTTGCATAATGAAAGGCAAATTGGCTTAGCTTTACAAGCGAAAGAAGCAATGGTAGAAGCGAAAGATGCATTAGAGGCTGGTTATGCCTTGGATTTAGTCACTATAGACCTACAAAAGTGTTGGAATGCACTAAAAGAGATAACAGGAAAGGTAGGAAGAGAGGATTTGTTAGATGAAATATTCTCTCGTTTCTGCTTGGGAAAATAAGATGGAAGAAATACAATATGTAGATACACATGCGCATATCTTTTCTGAAGAATATCAAGACGATTTTGAAGAAATGTTAATGCGTGCTAAAGAAAAGAATGTTAATCAAATTTTAATCATTACATTAGCGAAAGAAGAATGCTTAAAGGCAATCGAATTCGCACAAAGAGATAAAGAAAGATATAAAGTTGCCTATGGTATTTTTCCTGAAGATGTAAAAGATGTAAGTGAGAAGGATTGGCAAGAATTTAAAGAATTAGCGTGCAGAGAAGAAGTAAGTTGTATAGGCGAAATTGGCTTAGATTATTATTGGGAAAAAGATGAGGGAATTCGTGCTTTACAAAGAGAATTCTTTATTCGACAAATTGAATTTGCTAAGGAAGTAAATAAGCCTTTTTTGGTACACTCTCGTGATGCAATACAAGATACATATGACATCATGAAAGAGCATAGGCATCATGGCTTAATGCATTGTTATTCGGGGACAAAAGAAATGGCTAAGGAATTTACTAAACTTGGTTATTATATTGCCTTAGGTGGTGCATTAACCTTTAAAAATGCAAGGCATTCGGTTGAGGTATGTGAAACAATTGATGAAAAATATTTATTATCCGAAACAGATTGCCCATATATGGCTCCTACACCATTAAGAGGGAAAAGGAATGAACCTTCTTATATTCCTTATATTGTAGAAAAGATGGCGGAAGTTAGAGGGGTAAGTATAGAACATATGGCTAAGGTGATCAATGAGAATTATAAGAGGTTTATGCATACTTTATGAAAAGGATTCATGAAGTAATTATTGTAGAAGGTAAACATGATAGCCAACGTTTAAAACAATTCTTTGAATGTGATACATTAGAAACTGGTGGCTTAGCCTTAGATGATGACTTTCTATCCTTAGTTAAGCTTATGCAAAAAAGACGTGGTGTAATCATTTTTACGGATCCCGATTCACCAGGTAATCGTATACGCAATAAGATTAATGAGGCAGTTGAAGGATGTAAGAATGCCTTTGTGATGAAGAATGATGCCAAAACAGAAAAAAAAGTTGGCATAGAACATGCTTCAAAAGAAATATTAGAAGAAGCCTTAAGCCATTTGATTAGCTATGATGAAGAAGGGGATTCCCTTAATGCAATGGATATGATGGAATTAGGTTTAAGTGGACAAATAGATAGTGTAAAGAAGAGAGAAAAAGTAGCCGAGGCCTTCCATATTGGTATGTGTTCTGCAAAAACAATGCGTAAACGTTTGAATTATGCAAAAATAAAAAAGGAAGAAATTGAAGAAGTGCTCAAATGATGAAAAAAAGTATAGCGACCCCATCGCGCACAAAAGAAATCTTAGAACAATATGGTCTTAAGGCTAAAAAAGGCTTTGGACAGAATTTTCTAGTGGATCCAGTTATTGTAGAAAGATGTGCAATGGAAGCGCACTTAGAAGGTTCAGTGATTGAAATTGGGCCTGGTATTGGTAGTTTGAGTGAACAATTATGTAAAATAGCGAAGCATGTTACAGCGTATGAAATAGATGAAGATTTAATTCCTGTATTAACAAATGAACTAAAGGAATATACAAATTTTGAGCTTCTATGTGAAGATTTTTTAGAAGCGAATATTGAAGAAAAGGTAAAAGAATTAAAAGATAAATATGGCCAAGTAGTAGTATGTGCGAATTTACCTTACTATATTACTAGTCCTGTATTATTTCGTTTATTTTCTTGTAAAGATATAAGCTATATTACTGTTATGGTACAAAAGGAAGTAGGAGATCGTTTTGCGGCAAAAGTAAATGATAAGGAATATAGTGCTTTATCCGTAGAAGGGCAACTGCTATATGATATTAAGAAATTATTTACTGTTCCTGGAAGATCCTTTAATCCTTCTCCTAATGTAGATAGTGTAATTATTCAATTCAGTAGGAAGGATAAAATAATAGAAGAAGATATAGAAGATTTATATAACTTTATTCGTGCTTGTTTTAAACAAAGAAGAAAAACCATCTATAATAATCTTAAAGATTATCGAGAAGATGTAGATATAAAAGAAATCTTAAAGGAAGCTGGTATTGCTGAAGGAAAAAGAGCACAGGAATTAAGTGTTCAGGAAATCGAAGAATTATACAGGAGAATGCATGAAAGATAGGGCTTTTGCGAAAATTAATCTATGCTTAGATGTAATCGGAGGCAAGGAAGATGGGTATCATGAATTGAAGATGATTATGGTTCCCTTAGACTTTTATGATGTCTTAGAAATGCATGTTGCTAGAGAAATGCATATGGAACTTAACCGGAGCTATTTACCAGTAAATGAAAAGAATACAATTGTTAAGGCAATTGAGGTGATGCGCTCTCATTTTGGTTTTAAAGAGAATTTCTCTTGTATATTAACAAAGCATATACCAACCCAAGCTGGCTTAGCTGGTGGTAGTGCAGATGGTGCTGCAGCGATACGTTTAATCAATAAATTATTAGGTTATAATTATCCTTTAGAAAAATTATTGGATATCGCTAGAGAGGTGGGCTCAGATGTACCATTTTGTCTATTGAATGAACCTGCCTATGTAGAAGGTACAGGAGAAAAATTACAAACCTTCAATTGTGCTAGTGATTTTCATATCTTATTAGTTAAGCCAAAACGTGGTGTATCTACTAGGGATGCTTTTGCGCATATTGATGCGATTGAAGAGTATATACATCCTGATTGTAAGGCTATGCAAAGAGCTTTAGAAGAGGATGATTATGAAGGTGTTGTTTCTTCTTTAGGCAATAGTTTAGAAGTAGCTGCTTTTGAGATGGTGCCAGAAATAAAAGAAATAAAAGATAGTTTGATTGTGGATGGCTTTGATGGAGTATTAATGTCAGGTAGTGGCTCTACCGTATTCGCTATATCCAAAAATGAAGATTTGCTCTATAATACGATGGAGAAATATAAAGAAAAGCGTTACTTTGTACGCAAGACAAAGATATTTAAGAAGGAAAAAAGAAGATGAAAAATGCTGTAATTATGGCTGCCGGTAAAGGCACAAGAATGAAATCGGAATTACCTAAGGTATTGCATACTGTATTAGGAAGACCAATGATTCGTATCATTTGCGATAATTTAAAAGAAGCAGGTGCTGATGAAGTTATTTCTATTGTTGGTTATCGTCATGATTTGGTAGAAGAAGAAATGAGAGGTCTTTGTGATTTTGCGGTACAAGAACCTCAATTAGGTACAGGTCATGCTGTAATGCAAGCAAAACAATTAGAAGGTAAAGAAGGTATAACTGTAGTAGCTAATGGGGATTGCCCATGTGTAAGACCTTCTACTTATGCTTCTTTATTTGATGCATGCAAAGATGCAGATATGGTTGTTTTAACAGCTATGCCAGAAGATACAGCTAGCTATGGCCGTGTCATTCGTAATGCAGAAGATCATGTAGAAAAAATTGTTGAATTTAAAGATTGCACAGAAGAAGAAAAGGCAGTAAAGGAAATCAATACAGGTATTTATGCCTTTAATAATCTATCTTTATTCGAAGGTTTAAAAGAATTAAAGAATGATAATGCGCAACAAGAATATTACATTACAGATTTAGTAGAAATACTAAAAAATAAAGGCAAAGTAGTGAAAGCAATCCTAGCAGAGGATGCTTTAGAAGTACAAGGAGTAAATGACCACGAGGAACTCTCTAGAGCAGAAGAGTACCTCAAGATGCGTGGGGAATAGAAATACGGAAGGGCGGAGAATGAATATTCTTCGTTTTTTCGTATAAATGTGGCTAGTGAGGTCGTTTATGTCATAAGAAAGTGCTATACTATAAACGATTTCGATAAGAGAAAGAAGGAATATATGAAGGACACAGTAGTATTTGCGTTAAGTGCTAGTCAAAAACTAGCAGAGGATGTTTGTCAAAGATTAGATGTACCTTTAGGACAAATTAAAGTTGAACACTTTGCGGATGGGGAAATTCTTGTAGAACCACAAGAATCTGTACGTGGTAGATGTGTGTTCATCATCCAATCCACATGTTGTCCGGTAACGGAAAACCTGATGGAGGTTCTGATTTGTATTGACGCTTGCAAAAGAGCGAGTGCAGAAGAAATCAATGTCATCATGCCTTATTTCGGCTATGCTAGGCAAGATCGTAAAGCAAAACCTAGACAGCCAATTACTGCTAAATTAGTCGCTAATTTAATACAGACTGCCGGTGCACATCGTGTAATCTGTTTTGATTTACATGCAGCGCAAATACAAGGCTTCTTCGATATTCCTAATGATGATATAACTGCCGTTCCATTAATTGGACAATATTTCAAATCTAAGAATTTCCCAGAAGAGGAAATCGTTGTTGTATCACCTGACCATGGTGGCGTTACAAGAACAAGAAAGGTTGCAGATATCATTGGTGCACCACTTGCCATTATTGATAAGAGAAGACCTAAGCCAAATATGGTAGAGGCACAGAATGTTATTGGTGATGTAAGTGGTAAGCATTGCATCATAGTGGATGATATTTGTGATACTGCTGGTTCATTAGTGGCTGCATGCGATATCTTAAAGCGCTTTGGAGCTAAGGATATCTATGTTGGTGTAACACATGCTGTATTCTCAAGAGATGCCATTGCGAAGATTAACGAATCATGTATTAAAGAAGTAGTGATTACAGATACCATTCCTTTATCAGAAGAAAGAAAGCACCAAAGTGAAAAGATAACCGTATTATCTGTAGCAGATATGATTGAAGGTATTATTCATTCTATTCGTGATCATCAACCTGTATCTAATGTATATGGTCGTTACCAATACGATAGTTTCAAATAATAACATATACTATTTATTTTAAGAAAAGAGCTGTAAGAAAACTCAATGATTGGGAAGACACAGTTCTTTTTTTGTGCGAAATGATGAGGGAAAAGAATATCGTGATAGAATGGAATACGCTATGTGTGGTGAAAATATATGATGAATACGATAAAAAATACACCGATAGATAATTTTTGGATACTGCAAATCGCAGACTTTATTTCTTCGTTTGGGTCATCTATGACTTCTTTAGCCTTAACTGCTGTTATCTATAACCAAACGGATAGTTTATTCGCTACAGCCTTTTTTATTTTATTGTCACTATTGCCTCAGTTTTTGATATCACCATTTATTTCGACGGTTAAGATAAATATGTCATTTAGAAAGCTATTCTTTATTTTTGAATTGTTATGCATTATTCCTTTACTGATACTTACGCGTATATCTAATACCTACGCTATTTATGTTATTTATTTTATCTATAGTTCACTCTTTTTCTTTAATGAATGTTATCGTGCAAATTATTTAAAAGTAATTAGTAATGAAGAGAATATGAATATGCATCAAGGTATTACCCGATTTACGAATGCATTAGTTGTAGTAGTTGGGCCATTGTTAGGAGGCATACTATTATCGAACTATGGAATGAATACAATCTATTATTTAGATATTGTGAGTTATATTCTTTCTGCTTTCGTAATACTCTTATTAAAAGGGGATCAGAAGCCGATCAGTAATGAGAAAAAAGAAAAGCTAAATATCAAAGAAGTATTTCTACAAAATAAGGATATATTTATTGGTAGTACATTGATTACATTTATTGGTGGTGCAGTTTCCATATTGACTATTGAATATATCTATAAAGTAATTCTAGGTACAACAATTCAATATTCTATTCTAATGAGTGCATTAGCACTAGGAGGATTATTAGGGAATCTTTTTGGTATGGTGCCATTCATTAGTAAGAATATGAAAAAGGTATCAAATATAGCGATTCTATTTTTGGGTTTACTTTTGTTAAGTGTAATATTTAAGCCGGAATTTAAATATATGGTAATCATCTTAACAGTAAGTGGCATGCT
>JAFVFM010000170.1 GCA_017475415.1 Solobacterium sp. | reverse complement strand
TATCGATTAGCGATTTTACAAGATGATCGTGTCTTTGAAAAGCAGAGCGCGGAAATACAGAACAATTTAGTTATCGATTTATTGTTGGATGCTTCTTCTTCACGTATGCGCCAACAAGAAAGTATAGCTGCTCAGGCATATACCATTGCAAAAAGCTTGGTTACTTGTAATATACCTGTTCAAGTAAGTGCCTTTCGCTCATTAAGAGGCTTTACAGCCATACAAATCTTAAAGAAATATGATGAACAACAATGTGAAAAAATCTTCCGCTATTTTGCTTCAGGTTTTAATCGTGATGGTTTAGCTTTGCAAGCTTTAGATAAGATTATCGATAGAGATGAAAAGAAACATATTATATTTGTGCTAACAGATGCTTCACCTCTAGATTCGACGAAAATGCCGCCAGAAAAAGGAAGTATATTCTTAAGGGAATATGATGGTATAGCTGCTTTGGAAGATACAAAAGAAGCAGTTAAACTATTGAGAGAAAAGGGAAACTACGTAGCTGCAATCTTTACAGGTTCTTCTACACATTTAGCGAATGCTCATAGGATTTATGGCCATTACTTTTTGCGTATACAAAAGGTAGAACAATTAGCTGATGGATTAGGAGAATTATTGCATCAAGCATTAAGGGAAATTTTTGATTAGGAGAAGGATATGTTTGAAAAAAAGGTTACGATTTACAAGAAAAAAGATCGTGAAACATGGGAAAAGATAAAAGAAGCTTTTCGCAAGGAAGGATTTAAGGACTATAAAGCGAAACATTATTATCAAGAAACAGTGCAGGCCTGTGGTTGTGGCTCTAAACTAGACCCACGTGATTTTGCAGGTAAGGGTAAGTTAGATAGAGAAATCTATGTCATTTCTGTGAAAAGAGAATGCGTAGTTGATGCTTATGAAATAATTCGTAATCATGGCTTAGTTGCAGAAGTAGATGAAACCGTTACTTGGGATGCAAAAAGGCGAGCTGAAGCAAAAATGAGGCAAGAGGAATATTGAAATAATGCAAAGAATTATGTATGATTATCAAGACATAGAGAAGAGAGGTTGAGTATGGGTGAATTTTGGTCATCACTATTATGGTTTGTCGTAGGTGCAGTAGTTTCTGCCTTAGTAACATTCTTTTTATCACAAAAGTATTTCCAAAAACAATTGAAGGAAAATCCGCCAATTACGGAAAAACAAATACGTGCGATGTACAACCAAATGGGAAGAAAACCAACGGAAGCACAAATTCGCGCAATTATGAAAACCATGAATCAACAATAATGGCTTAGGATACCGCTTGGTATCTTTTTTTTCGTTTTTTATCACCGATTTTATATTGAAAGCATTTTCGCAAAAAAGTATAATAAAACTAGCGAGTTATCTCACAAATAAGGAGGTTGAAATGACTACTGAAAACAAAAAAGTTTTCGAAGCGATGGATGGTAATACCGCTACTGCCCATTCCGCATATGCTTTTACGGAAGTTGCTGGTATTTATCCTATTACTCCATCCTCACCAATGGCAGAGAACATTGATGCATGGGCAACAGCAGGTCGCAAGAATGTATTTGGCGACAAAGTAAAGGTTGTAGAAATGCAAGCTGAAGGTGGTGCTGCAGGTACAATTCATGGTGCTTTACAAGCAGGCTCTTTAGCTACAACATTTACGGCTTCTCAAGGTTTACTCTTGATGATTCCAAACCTTTACAAATTAAAGGGTGAATTATTACCAGGTGTTGTACATGTTGCAGCAAGAAGCTTAGCTACACACACATTAAGTATCTTCGGTGATCACCAAGACGTTTACGCTTGCCGTCAAACAGGTATGGTTATGATGTGTTCACATTCTGTACAAGACTGTATGGATTTAGCAGGTGCAGCTCACTTAGTTGCAATTGATGGTTTAGTACCTGTAATGCACTTCTTTGATGGTTTCCGTACTTCTCACGAAGTGGACAAGATTGAAGTTATGGATTATGAATATCTCCGTAGCTTAATCAATGAAGAACAACTTGAAAAGTTCCGTGCTAAGGCATTAAACCCACATGGTAATGCAATTACACGTGGTGGTTCACAAAATGATGATATCTATTTCCAAGCTGCTGAAGCGCAAAATGAACACTATGCAGCAGTACCAGATATCGTTGCAAAATATTTAAAAGAAATTAGTAATCATACAGGTAGAACATATGCTCCATTTGTGTATCATGGTGCACCTGATGCTGAAAGAATTATCATTGCGATGGGTTCTGTTACAGATACTATCGTTGAAACAGTTGATAACTTAAATAAAAATGGTGAAAAAGTAGGTGTAATTAAAGTTTACTTATATAGACCATTCTCTGAAAAATACTTATTAGATGTATTACCAGAAACAGTTAAGAAAATCGCTGTATTGGACCGTTCAAAAGAAACAGGTGCTAGAGAACCATTATTCTTAGATGTATGCTATGCATTAAGAAATAAAAAGGATCTTTGCATCGTTGGTGGACGTTATGGCTTATCTTCTAAGGATACAAATCCATCTCACATCAATGGTGTATTTGAAGAATTAAAGAAAGATGAACCAAAAGAAGAATTTACAATTGGTATCGAAGATGATGTAACAAATCTATCTATCGCTCCAGTGGATATTCATATTGATTCAGATTATACAAGCTGCTTATTCTATGGCTTAGGTTCTGATGGTACAGTAGGTGCGAATAAGAGTTCTGTAAAGATCATTGGTAACAATACAGATATGTATTCTCAAGCATATTTCGCATATGACTCAAGAAAAGCTGGTGGTGTTACACGTTCTCACTTAAGATTTGGTCCTAGTCCAATTCATAGCCCATACTATATTGATAAAGCAGAATTCATTTCTTGTTCATTAGATTCTTATTGTTTCAAATTTGATATGGTAAGAAATTTAAAGAAAGGTGGAACATTCTTATTAAATACAACTGTTCCAGCTGAAGAATTAGAGAACCATTTACCAAATAGTATGTTAGCTGCATTAGCTAAGAAAGAAGCGAATTTCTATATCATCAATGCGACAAATATTGCGCAAGAAACAAAGATGGGTCGTCATACAAATACAATCCTACAATCTGCTTTCTTCGCATTAAATGAACAAATCATGCCATATGAAAAGGCAGTTGAATTGATGAAGGAAAGTGCTCATCATACATATGCAAGAAAAGGTGAAGATGTAGTACAAAATAACTACAATGCGATTGACCGTGGTAAATCTGGCTTAGTAAAAGTAGAAGTTAAACCTGAATGGGCTAACTTACCTACAGAAGGTCGTCTCTATAAAGAAACAGGCGATGAATACTTCGACAATAACCTACAAAGAATCAATGCTTTAGAAGGTTATGATATGCCAGTATCTTCTTTCATGAAATATGATGTATTAGATGGTTCTATTCCTGAGAATGTATCTTTCCGTGAAAAGAGAACAATTGCAGCTCTAGTTCCTACTTGGGATGCTGATAAGTGTGTTGAGTGTGGTAAGTGTGCATTTGTATGTCCACATGCTACAATTCGTCCATTCTTAATGACACCAGAAGAAAAGGCTAAGGCAGAAGAAATCGCTAAGGACTGTGGTGTTGAATTAACATACAAAGAACCAACTGCTGCTTATAAAGGCGCTAAGGAAGATGGTCTTGTATATCGTATTCAATTATCACCAGCTAACTGCGTAGGCTGTGGTGTATGTTTAACAGTATGTCCAACAAAGGCATTAACAGCTACAGATATCAATGCAGAACTCAACCAAGAGCCATTAGCTGATTACTTATATAAAGAAACAGAATATAAACCTCAATATGGTAACCCAATGACTGAAGCAGGTTCATCCTTACTCATGCCTTACTTCGAAGTAAGCGGCTGTTGTCCAGGTTGTGGTGAAGCTCCATATTATCGTTTAGCTTCTCAAATGTTTGGTAAAGATATGTTAGTAGCTAACGCTACTGGCTGTTCAATGATTTACTGTTCATCTACTCCATCTACACCATTCGTAACAGATAAAGACAACAATGGTGTTGCGTGGGCTAACTCTTTATTCGAAGACAATGCTGAATTTGGCTTCGGTATGGCAGTATCTCAAAATGTAAAACAAGCTAAGATTTTACGTCTCATGGAAGAAAATCTTGATTCTGTAGAACCAGAACTCAAGGAAGCATTCCAAGCTTATATTGACGCTAATGATGATCGTGATGCACAACGTGCTGTAAAAGATAAGATTGTTGAAGGCGTTAAGGCTTCTAGCAACGAGGCAGTAAAAGAATTATTAGATCTTGAAAGAGATCTTGTATCTAAGTCTGTATGGATCGTTGGTGGTGACGGATGGGCTTATGACATCGGTTACGGTGGCTTAGACCATGTAATGGCTAATAACCTCAATGTAAATGTTCTTGTATTAGATACAGAAGTTTACTCTAACACTGGTGGTCAATCTTCTAAGGCTTCTCAAGCAGCTTCTATTGCGAAGTTCGCTGCAGGTGGTAAAGACTTAGCTAAGAAAGATTTAGGTCAAATCTTCATGGAATATGGCACAGCTTATGTCGCTCAAGTTTCTATGGGTGCTAACCAAATTCAAACAATTAAAGCCTTCAAGGAAGCAGAAAGCTATAATGGTCCATCTATCATTATCGCTTACTCTCCATGTGCTGAACACGGTATCCGTGGTGGCTTAATTACAATGCCTACAGTACAAAAGAACGCTGTTGATTGTGGATATGTAACGCTATATCGTTTCGACCCAAGAAATGAAAAGCCATTAACAATTGACTCTAAAGAACCAAATTGGGATAAGTTCAATGATTTCTTACTCAATGAAGCTCGCTACTTCAACCTACCTTCAATTAAGGGTCAAGAAGCAGCTGATGCATTATTCGAAAAGACATTAGAAGATGCTAAGAAGCGTTATTCTAAATTAACAACTAAAGCTAAATTACAAGAAGACTTAGCTTAATCAAACAAAAGCCTATCGGGGAACCGGTAGGCTTTTTACAACTTCAATTGATTATTTTGGGTATTTTTTCGGAAATACCTTTTTTTCTTTCTATATATTAGTGAGGAGGTATTCATAATGGGTAAAATGAATGATGAAAAAATGAAGAAACAAATTTATGATGGAATTAAAGAACCACTGCTTACTAATGATTTTATTTTTGCGAAGGTATTCCGTAATGAAGAATTATTTAGAGAATTGATGAGGCGTATTTTGCCAGAAGTTCATTTAGGTAAGCTGCAATTCTTATCCCTTTGTATTGATGAAAAAGAAAAAGAAGAGTTAAAGGGAGTCGCGATTGATATCATAGCAGAAGATGAAGATAAAATGATTGCTATACGAGTAATCAATGATCTAGAAATAGTGCCACTAAAAGTTCGTTATTATCAAGCGATGATGGATATGTACCAAATTGATTATTACCCGCCGCACACTCGTGACTTTAGTCGTGAGTTAGGCGTTATTTCTTGTAATTTAGTTAAACTTATGGCATGTTTTAAACATGGAAAAAGATGCGTATTGAACAGCCCCTAAAGATGTTACGCATGGTCGTGGTTATGTCTACTCATTACAGTACCATATCGTATGGGTCACTAAATATAGAAAACCCATATTTATAGATGACATTGCACAAGATGTTAAAAACTATCTTCTTGAAACACTAAAATCTTTAGATATGGTCATAATTGCGATGGAAGTAATGCCTGATTATATACATCTTCTTGTGGATTGTAAGCCACAGTTAAGACTTTCTGACGTGATTAAAATACTGAAAGGTAATACTGCAAGATGGCTATTCTTGAATCATCCTGAGATTAAAAAACAGTTATGGGGAGGGCATCTTTGAAATCCATCATAATTTGTGGCGACTGTAAGTGATAGAACTCTTGAACAGGTCGAAACCTATATAAACAACCAAAAGACTAGATAATTGGAAGGGAGGCTATGCGATATGAAGATATATTCTACATATAGTGTAAAGATCAAGCACT
>JAFVFM010000169.1 GCA_017475415.1 Solobacterium sp. | reverse complement strand
TCAAGTTTTTCGGCAAGGTTAATTTGAGTGGTGCAGGTAATAATCTGTGTTTTTAATTTTTGGTTAAATTCCTTTACTTGTTTTTTAGCGTAGGTAAGAGGGTCATTCGTGATTTTGAGCAGATCAGAATGCTTACCGATAACAGCCACTTTAATAGTAGAAACTCTATTACCATCCCTAACAGTAGTGGCAATAGAATAAGTAGGATCTTTAGCTTTTCTAGAATAATCAAGTTTCATAGTGGTATAACCTCCAGAAACATTACAACATATATCGCTACATAAAAATTTTTGATTTGACAAAAAAAGCGCTATTTATGCGCCTTTGTGAACATTTCTGTATTTCAAACTGTCGAAAACCCGGCAATCAAGGTCGGCAAGAAGCCTCCAGAAAAAATATCCCCAAGGCCTCAGAAAGAAAGCATTATAGAGCAGCTGACGAGGCTTAAAAAAGAAGCGCAGGAACAGCCGCGACAAAGGAATGTGCCTCAAAGAGCATCGAGGGATTTGGAACGATGACGATAGAATTAAGCCCATCGAACTGATATAAAAAAATGGGTTTTTATACGCAGAAATGGCGAGTATCCTAGCGTTGAGGTAGCTAGTATGAATAAGAATGAGATAAAAATAGATAAAACGAACGAGATTACTAATTACAGAGAAGCAGTTTCTGTAATTAAAACAGCAATCCTTCAAAGCCAGTATGATGCTGCAAAGTCTGCAAACGAAAAGCAGCTAATGCTTTATTATGGCATTGGGAAATATATTTCCGAGAATTCCAGAGCTGGATATTGGGGGACAGGTGCTATTGATGCAATAAGCGATAGGCTCCAAAAGGAATTACCTGGCTAAAGAGGATTCTCGGCGAGAAACCTTAGAAATATGCGCATGTTCTATGAAGAGTGGGCGCCCCTTGATAACAAGGACGCAGAAGTGGATAAACCTGTTTTGGCAGATACATCTGCCAAAATGAATACAGATGTACAGCATCCTGTAATTTGGCAGAAGCGTCTGCTAAATTCAGATGGAATGCGGTCATCTGCATTTGTGGCTATAGGTTTCATTGCGTGATAAAGTCTACACAATTCGTGGCGTGCAAGTCATGCTGGATAGCGACCTGGCAGCTATATATGGGTATGAAACAAGGTATCTAAACTTGCAGGTGAAAAACAATATCAATCGCTTTCCAGATGATTTCATGTTTCAACTTACAAAAGAGGAATACTCCAATTTGATGTTGAATATTTCAACATCAAGTCACAGAGGAAGAAAAACGCTGTAAAACCTTATCGGGCTTACAGCGTATCTTACATGGCCTCCCGGAGCGGATTCGAACCGCTGGCGTTTCGCTTAGGAGGCGAACCCTCTATCCATCTGAGGTACCGGGAGATAGGAACTTTATTATACTAGCACAAAACAGAGAGGGTGCGTAGAGTAGATGCTATGAAAATATTTTCATAAATAAAATGTAAATATTTTCTTGACAATGAGTACTTGTTACAATATGATGTTTAAAAATCAATGAACGAAAGAGTATTCGTAATAGTCCATTAGCGAGCTAGAACAGAGTGGAAGTCTAGCGGCAACAGTTACGAAGAAGCGCATTTGGGAGATGCTTATCTGAACCTAAGTAGGATAAGACGTATATTCTGCGTTAAGGATAAGAGTGATTATGATTTTTCATAATAACCAGTGTGGTACCGCGATTATGTCGTCTCTGGAATGGAGACGGCTTTTTTGTTTAAGGAGGGAATAGCTGATGAAAGTCCGACGAATTGAAGTAGTACAAGATGCAGTAACAAAAAAAGAAAGAGAAAGAAAGAGGAATAAGAAATGAAAAAATTATATACAAAAATAGCTGTAAGTTTAATGGCAATACTTCTAGTAGGATGTGGTAATGCTACTTCTTCTACAAAGACTAACTTTGAATTAGTAACGAGCTTAGATCAAGCCATCTTATCTTTAGCTACTGGTAAATGTGATGCTGTGGCGTTAGATGGAACGACAGCACAGAATTATGTTGATCAATCTGAAGGTAAGTTTGCTATGTCTGGTATCAATTTTGATTTAAGCCAATATGGTGACTTTGAAGGTAATGTAGCCATTGCGAAAAAAGGTGAAGCAAGCTTAATTGAAGCAGTGAATACAAGTATTAAAACAGCTGTAGAAAATGATTACTATACTTTATGGACTGCGATAGCCAAAATACAAGCTGGAACAGATGACGATAAGGCAAAAGAAATTGTAGGAGATACACCTGTATTCTCTGATGCTAAAATCGATGATACTTATCTTTATTTGTTGGATACAAGTGATTTAAATATGCCTACTATTGATACAAGTAAGGCAGAGGGTGTATTAAAGTCTGTATTAGAAAAGGGTGAATTAGTCATAGCGACATCCCCTGACTACCCAGCCAATGAATTCATTACCGAAGATGGTACAGTATATGGCTGTGAAATGATGTTAGCGAAATATGTAGCGGATAGCTTAGGTGTGAAATTAAAGATAGAAACAATGGATTTCAATGCTGTATTAACAGCTGTAGATACAGGCAAGGTAGATATTGCATTCTCGGGCTTTGGCTGGAAAAAAGATAGAGCAGAAACATTTGAATTATCTACTGGCTATAGAGGGGATGATGAAGTAACATTCCATACTTTAATTGTTCCTAGTGATAAGGTTAATGAATATAAAGAATTAAAGGACTTTGTTGGTAAGCATATTGTTGCGCAAGCTTCTTCTCTTCAACAAATGTATGTAGAAGATCAAATTCTTACATTAGAAGGGAAATAATAATGGGACCAGGGATTATTGAAGTATTACTTGAATATTGGCCAATCTTCCTACAAGGTATGTTTGGTACCTTGAAATATGCTTTTATAGCTGTTTCAGGTGGTACGATATTAGGCGCTTTAATTGCTTTATTACAATTATCTAAGAATAAAATATTACATACTTTGTCGCTAATCTATGTCAATGTATTAAGAGGAACACCTTTATTAGTACAACTCTATATTGCTTACTTCTTTTTACCATTAGTATTTCCTGCTTTAGATGTAATTGGTAAAGAAGGAACAGTAGTATTAGCGCTAATCTTAAACTCTAGTGCATATGTAGCAGAAATCATTAGGGGTGGAATTAATTCTGTAGATCCAGGCCAAAGTGAAGCTGCTCGCTCATTAGGATTAAGTGCGAAACATACAATGACGAAGATTATCTTACCACAAGCGATTAAGAATATTCTTCCTGCTTTAGCGAATGAATATATAGCGATGATTAAAGAGACTTCCTTGGCTGGTACACTAATGTTATATGAACTAATGTATACACGAACAATTCTTGCGAACAAATATCTTTCTTGGCAACCATTATTCATTATTGCAGGGATCTATTTGTTTTTGACGATTGTATTATCTTTCTTAGTAAAACGATTAGAAAAGAGGTTGGCTGTAAGTGACTGATCAAAAGATACCATTAATTGAAACGAAGAATTTAAAAAAGAATTTCAATGATCTCGAAGTATTAAAAGGGATTAGTGAAACAATATATAAAGGTGAAGTGGTTTCCATCATCGGCCCTTCTGGTGGTGGTAAGTCAACTTTCTTACGTTGTTTAAATTTATTAGAAGAACCTACTAGTGGAGAAGTTATTTTTGAAGGAAATGTATTGGATGCCAAAAGTACAGATTTAGATGTACATAGGCAGAAGATAGGTATGGTATTCCAGCAATTTAATGTATTCCCACATTTAACGGTACTAGATAATATTACTTTAGCACCGATGCTGGAAAAGAAAGTAGCAGAAGCAGATGCGAAAGCTAAGGCGATGGAATTATTGAAACAAGTAGGCTTAGAAGACAAGGCGAATGAATATCCACGTAAGCTCTCCGGTGGTCAAAAACAAAGACTTGCGATAGTTCGGGCTATGGCAATGGAGCCAGATGTGATGTTATTTGATGAGCCAACATCCGCCTTAGATCCAGAAATGGTAAAAGGTGTATTAGAAGTCATTAAACAATTAGCAGAAACAGGCATGACGTGTGTGATTGTTACACATGAAATGAATTTCGCTAGAGAAATCAGCGATCGTATACTCTTTATTGATGAAGGCATAATTGCAGAAGAAGGAACACCTGAAGAGTTCTTCTCTAACCCTAAAAATGAAAGAACGAAAGAATTCTTATCCCAAGTGTTGTAGGAGTATTTATGAAAACAAGTTATATTTATGACCATTATTATGCATATGAAGAAATGAAAGATATGCTAGAAGGTTTAGCGAAAAAGTATAGCGAACTAATGGACTTAGAAGTCAATTGTATTAGTGAAGAAAAACGGAATCAATATGTTGCGATATTAACGAATAAAAAGACTGGTAATGCTTTAGATAAACCGGGATGGTATTTAGATGGAAATATACATGCAGGTGAAGTAACTTCTTCTATGGCTGCTTTACATACATTAGATTATTTATTAACGAATTACGGAGAAGAGGAAACAGTAACGAGAATATTAGATACAATGACTATCTATATTATTCCACGTGTATCAGTAGACGGTGCGGAAACTTACCTACAAACACCTTATAGTTTAAGATCTGTTAATCGCGATTATATTGTTGAAGAAGGTGGTGTAAAGGAAGAAGATATAGACGGAGACGGCGTAATTCGTATGATGCGCTTTGTTACACCATATGGAGCTTGGAAGAAAGATTCTAACGATAAATCGGTAATGACTTTAAGAGAGCCAAGTGATGTAGAAGGAGAATTCTATGATATCTACTGTGAAGGCGTAATTGAAGAAATGGATGGCGAAAATTTAAAAAGAAAAAAGAGTTCTTGGGGCTTAGACTTCAATCGAAATTTCCCTTATGGTTGGAAGATGGAAGGTAAACAAAGTGGTGCGGGTATTTATCCTTTAAGTAATGTAGAAACCAAAGCTATCGTAGATTTTGTATTAGCTCATCCCAATATTGGCGGAGCTGCTATTGGCCATACAAGTGGCGGCTTATTGCTTTATCCACCAGGCACAAAGGCCTCTACTAGCGCGCCTAGCTTTGATATGAAGATATTAAAAGCTATTGCGAAAATGGGCGAAGAAGAAATGGGATATGAGCCATTGAATATCTTTGATTCCTTCTTAAGTGATCAAGAAGAAGTAGATAGTGGAGCCTTGGATGATTGGATGTATGAAACACAAGGTATACCTTGTTATACAGTAGAATTTTGGGACTTACCAAAAAAGGCAGGTAAACCTATCGATTGGCACAAAAAGGATACTCATCCATTAGAATCGATTGAACGCTTTAATGCATGCATGAAATGGGTAAAAGAAAATGCACCAGAATACTATAGTGAATGGAAAGAATTTGATCATCCAACCCTAGGCAAAGTAGAAATAGGAGGTTTTAATTATAAACATACATGGCAAAATCCTCCTGAAACATATCTATTAGAAGAAATAGAACATTCCACAAAATTCTATTTACGCTTTATGCAGGCTATGCCTAAATTAGTGATAGAAGATATAGAAGTAAAAGAAATTACAGAGAATACTTTCTTAGTAAATGCTATTGTTGGTAATCGAGGTTATTTGCCTACGAATTTAACGGATACAGCTAAAAAGATTAAGGTCGCTAAGGAAGTAGAAGTAACTTTAGAAAACGCAGATGTAATACAAGGAAATTCTACAATCAAAATTAAGGATTTAGCTGGTTATAGCCAGACAATTACTGGTGCATATTTTTATGGGAATTATGCTACAGTGCAAAATGCTGAAGCGAAGAAAAAGGTTACTTGGCTTATACAAGGAAAGAAAGGCGATACGCTAAAAATATGCCTAAAACAGGAAAAAGCAGGTAAGGTGGAGAAGGAAATAATCTTATAAAGAAAAGTTTTCACAAATCTTTCACAATTCTTACATAATATTTACACAGCTATTTTGTACTATAAAAGTGTCTTAAAAGACATGTTATTTCTTTCCCTCCCTAGAAATTAGAGAGAAAAGAGGGTCTGTGCCAGCAGGCTCTTTTTTCTGTCTAAAAAATAGGAAATAGAAGAATTTGTTGTATAATTTTTTTCAGGAGAATAGTGATATGAATACAATGCAAGTTAGGGTAGAACAAGGAACACTGAGAGGTGAAGTGAAGAATTCTTGTGCAATATTCAGAGGAGTACCTTATGCCAAAGCTCCTGTTGCAGATTTAAGATTTAAGGCTCCCCAAAGACCAGAGAGTTGGGTAGGTGTACGTTATGCAACAAGTTTTGGTAATATGTGCCCACAAAAAGAACCAGGGGAAGGCTTCTATGGTAGGGAATTTCATTCAGATTTAAATTATCCAACGCCAATGATGGATGAAGACTGTTTATATTTAAATATATGGGCACCTGAAAAGAAAATTAGTGGCGGTTATCCTGTAGCTTTATGGTTACATGGTGGAGCCTTTGATCATGGTTATGCAAACGAAATGGAATTTGATGGAGAAGCGATAGCACGAAGAGATGTAGTTGTTGTAACAGTAAATTATCGCGTAGGTGCTTTTGGTTTTTTGGCTTTAGAAGAATTACGTAGAGAAGATGTAAATAAAAGTGTAGGTAATTATGGCATATTAGACCAAATTGCAGCTTTAAAATGGGTAAGAAAGAATATTGATGCCTTTGGGGGCAATCCAGATAAAATTAGTTTATTCGGCCAAAGCGCAGGTGCGATTAGTGTACAGACACTTATATCTAGTCCATTAACGAGAGGCATGGTAGTTGGTGCGATTATGCAAAGTGGAGGCGGTTATCCAAATGGTTTAAGTAAAGGAAAAACAGTAGAAGAAGCCTATCGTGTTGGTAATAAAGTATTAGAATTATTAGGCGTTAGTTATGCAAGAGAATTGCGTAATCTACCAGCCGATAAATTCGTTGAAATCTTACCTAAGTTGTATGAAGAAATGGGCTATCTTTGTTTTGGACCAGTAGTAGATCAATGGGTATTAGAGGAAGATTTAAATGTTTGTGTAGAAAAGAATAAAATTCATCCTATTCCTCTAATCATTGGTAGTAACGCTAACGATATCGCTATACCTGAAGGTGGCCTCGCAAAAGATGGCCCATTATATAAAGGTGCAATTGGTTTAGCCTTAGCTCGTGTTGAGTTTACTAGTCAGCCAACTTATGTATATTATTTTTCAAGGAAGCTACCTGGAGAAGATGGTGCAGGGGCCTTTCACTCTTGTGAATTATGGTATATGTTTGGTACATTAGAGCGCTGTTGGAGGCCTATGGAAAGAAGAGATTATATATTAAGTCGAACGATGATCGATGAATGGACAAATTTCTTTAAAACAGGTAATCCGGGTGGAGGCTGGCAAGCTTATACAGAAAAAGGTGAATTTCTAAGAAGATATATTTAAAAAAGAATCCTACGGGATTCTTTTTAACTGAAATAAACAAATTCATCTTGTGGAGCTTGATATAGGGCAACGCGATTTGCGTAAAGGACAACCGTCTTTGTGCCATCTTCAAATGGTACAGTACGTAATATACCTTGTACTTCTACCCATTGACCTTTCTTTAATTCTTCTATCTTTACACCAGTTACTGTAATACCACAAAGGCTAGTATCCTGCGCACAACATACCATGGCTCTTCTACCTAAGACAAAGGTTTGTGTATAGCCAGGAATATCTTCTGCATATGCGCCTCGTAAGATGATTTCTTTTTCATTATATTTATCTGGATTTTCTACTGCATCCATATACCATAAGCCAAAATCATCATCTTTAATATCAATTATATCTGCATTGATATCAAATGGTAATAAACCACTTTTTAAATTCGCAGCCTCACCGAATTTACCTTCATAATAAATTTGAGCCTTACGGTTAATGGCTTTAATATTACCGCGTAACATAGAACCAGACATATCTTCTGTACAGCGATTCACAATGATGGTATCAGAGTAACGTAATTGTTCAAAGAGAAGGGAACGCATTGCGTTAATATAGATTTCAAACGTTGTGGCATCTACTGTTGTTAAGATTTGTACTAATGGCCAGTAAGATGGCATTTCTTCTAATAGAATAGGGGAAATGGATTCTGTACCATTATATTCAATAAATACTTGATTAGGATGATATATAGCATCTAATTCCTTGATTTTATCTAATGTTAATTCCGTACTAGCTTGAAAGAATTCAATGAAGGCATTATGTTCATCTAAAAATTGTTCATCATAGGCTTCCTCACCCTGTTCAAAACAAAGAATTAAAGTGCGATCCCCCTCATTCATGAAGCTAGGGTCATTTAAGGTATCTTTAATTAATGTGGTTTTACCACTATCTAAGAAACCAGTAAACAAATATACAGGGCAGGCCATATTAATGTACTCCAAAGATTTCTTTAATCTCTTCAATATTAATCTCTTGGCCTATAACTGTAATTAAGCCAGTATAAGCAGGGGACCCGGAACGAACATCAATATCACCTGGTACATAATCGAAATAAATCCAAGAACTATCATGGTTAGGTACGATACCTTTAGCTCGTACAATATGATTCCCTAATTTGGAAAGGGCACTTTCAATTTCTTCGATGCTATAACGATTAATGGTTTCAATACCTATTGTATCGAATACTTCATCTGCATCATGTTCTCCGTGGTGATGATGGTGATGCTCATGATCATGATCTGGCAAATGAATACGATTACCTTCAGATAAGCCTGCATTTGGATCTTCATGTTCGTGATGATGATGATGATCATGTTCATGTTCATGCTCATGTTCGTGATGATGTTCATGATCATGATGATGCTCGTGATCGTGCTCATGTTCTTCTAGCTCTACAAAACCATTAGAAGAGCCCTCCATAGCCTGGTAGATACTTTCAGCACTTAATTCATCCCATGGGGTAGTGATAATACGTACATCACTGTTTAGTTCGTGAATGATATCTACAGCTTCTTGTAATTTGGTATCATCTACTTCTTGTGTTCTCGATAGGATTACACAAGCTGCATGTTCAATTTGATCATTAAAGAACTCTTTGAAATTCTTATGATAGATAGCACAACGTTTAGCGTCTACTACCGTACTATAACTGTTTAATTCTAAGCCTTCTACAGATTGTACTATAGCTAAAATATCGGATAACTTACCTACACCTGATGGTTCAATCACAATAGTATCTGGGTGGTAATCTTCTACAACTTTAGTTAAGGCTACTTGGAAATCACCTTGTAGTGTACAACATACACAACCACCATTGATTTCTCTAATTTCTATACCAGCTTCTTTTAAAAAGCCACCATCTATACCAATTTCACCAAATTCATTCTCTACGAGTACGATTTGTTGATTTTGGTATACATCTTTTAATAATTTTTGAATTAATGTTGTTTTACCAGCTCCTAAAAAGCCTGAAATAATATCTACTTTTGTCATGTCTATACCTCTTTTAACCATCCTATTATAACGCAGTCTTGTATTTCATCGTTAAAAATGCTCTATTCATTAGGGAATAGATGATAAAAATAATCTGTATCTTCTATTCCTTGGGCATAATTCATTTTATTGCGCACTATCGTACGCATTCTTTCCACATATGCTTCATCTACTTCTATTCCTTCATTTGGATAGAATAGGCCAGTAGAAGAAAGATATGTACCTTGATTTGTTTTCCAGTCATAACCGGTATTGAAAACTAATGGTTCTGCCGTACTAAAGATATCTCTACCAATAAATAAACGGGAATCCCATTCACAACCAAATAGATTAGCTAAAGTAGGTAAGATATCTAAAGAGAAGGTAGGTGTGTTAATGATCATTGGTTCTTCTTTTTCTAAAGAAGCAGACCACATAATTAAACGATTATGATCTCTTTCTAAATAATTGTTTACGGCATAACCATATAATTCAGAAAGATAGGTACTTTCTTGTAAGGAATCACCATCATCTAAGCCATAAGGGAAATGGTCAGCGGATAATACAATTAATGTATCATCTGCTATTCCTTTTTCTTCTAAGGCATCTACTAGCCAAGTTAAGGCATCTTCTAGATCTAGATTGGCAGCTATATAACCTTTTACAATATCAGAATAAGGTAATTCACTTACTCTATCCCAATGTTTTTCAACCAAATAGTTTTCGCCTATACTATAGCCATTGTGGCCACTAACAGTCATATAATACACATTAAATTTCTCTTCATCGCTATATAAAGGAAAGGTACCTTGAAACATTTCTAAATCACTTTGTGGCCAATGGTCTTCTACATATTCCTCCATACCATTCCCATAACCCATAAAGCCTTCACTATAGCCTAGATTATTGTGGGTTATATTACGGTCATAGAAGGTATAGTCATTATTATGAAAGGCATAGCCTGTATAACCTTTTTTGGAAAGCAAAGATGCGATTGTCATCTGATTATGAAAATATTGTGTATTTTTTAAGGCCATACCACCATTCATTGGCAAAGAACCAAATAGTATTTCATATTCCCCACCTGTAGTACCTGCACTAGCTGGCTGATAATAATCTGTAAACTGTATGCCCTTATTCGCTAAGCGATAAAGAGTAGGAGTTAATGTTGGATCAATTAATTCTGCACTAAAGGCTTCGGCAGTAATTAAGATTAAATTCTTATCTTCGAATTTACCTGTAAAGTCATTGGTTAATGTAGGTGTTAGGGAAGCTACATAATCATCCAATTGTCTTTCTAATTCATTTGCGTTTTCTTTCTTTTTTTTAAAGTCTATATCTAATTTGTTTTCTACATAAACAATTTCTTCTTTTTCTTCTATTGTTTCTTCTATCACTGGGGCTGGGGTAGGTGTTTCTTCTATTGTTTCGAAGGTAATATTTTTATTCTTTTGAACATGTTCTAAATCTAAACGCATAGCAGTAAACAAACCAAAATCTTCAACAGCTGTTGCGTAATTATATTCTGTTGTGTAAGGGCGAGCATATAAAGGCTGGCTTTGAATAAAAAGATAAGCAGATAAATAGCTTGTAATGGCTATTAAGGATAGGAATAAACGTCTTTTAGGAAGGAAGTCTATTTGTTGGATACGTTTAGAGAATAAGGCATAGAAAACAATAGGTGAAAAATAGAGGAGTAATTTACGTATGCCATTATGAGAAAAAACTAATGTATAAGTGGCATGAAAGAAATGGGTAAATAAATCGGCTGTACCAGCGAGTATGGTAGTCGGATCATAAAATACTTTGAATTGAGCATAGATAAAATCAATCGCAATAAATAGGGTTGAAAAAAGAATCATAAGAAGGATGTTGGTTTTGATTCTAAATTTTTCAGGAATAAAGGAAGTAAGTAAATACAGTAAACTTGCATGTAATAAAGTGAAGAGAAAGATGAAAAATAATTCAGGTAACCAAGCTTTAGAAGCTGTATGAAATTTAAGTAATATTTCAAGATAAAG
>JAFVFM010000168.1 GCA_017475415.1 Solobacterium sp. | reverse complement strand
CCGTTAAGAAAGCGCGGAGTGAAACGGAGCGCCAAATTTTTGCATATTTGTCAAGTATAAAAATAAAAAACAGGTACTTTTATTTTCATACCTGTTTCTCGGCTATTATTAACTTAAAAATTTAAGTTAGTGACATTAGGCATATCCCCTTTCTACTTAAATTAAGCTTTTAATGCAAGCTTCTACATCTTGCATCTTATGTGTAGGTTCAAAACGTGCAACCACATTACCTTGTCTATCCACAATGAACTTAGTGAAATTCCATTTGATTTCTGGATTGTTTTTATAATCCTTATCAATCTTCTTTAACATAGCACCCATCATCATTGCCTTAGCACCACTTCCAAAACCTTCAAAGCCTTTTTGGGATTTTAAATATTGGAATAATGGAATGGCAGTTTCACCATTTACATCACTCTTCTTCATTTGATAAAATTGTGTATTGTATTTTAATGTACAGAATTCATGTACTTCCTCATCTGTACCAGGTGTTTGCCCAGCAAATTGGTTACAAGGTACATCAATAATTTCTAAGCCTTGTTCATGATATGTTTCATAAATCTTTTCTAAATCTTCATATTGTGGTGTAAAGCCACAGCCTGTAGCTGTATTTACTACCATAACCACTTTACCTTCATATTCTTTTAAGGAAACTTCACTACCATCTCTTTTTGTTACAGATAAATCATAAAAACCCATACATAACCTCCTTATATTGTTTACAATTATATTTTATACAATATATTTTGGAAGTCAATGAAAAAAGCCTCCTAAGAGACTTTTAATACCCTAATTCTGTTGCTACTTTTTCTGCTTCATCTAATACCCAAGAGAATTTCGCTAAGGCTTTTTCTATAGGTTCTTTAGTGCTTAAATCTACACCAGCATGTCTTAATTCATCCAATGGATATTGACTACTACCCATAGATAAGAATTCACGATATGCCTTAACAGCACTTTCCCCTTCTTTTAAAATCTTTTCCGATAAAGCTACAGCAGTAGAATAGCCTGTTGCATAAACATAAACATAGAATGGACGATAGAAATGAGGAATTCTTTCCCATTCATATTTTATTTCTTCATCCATAACTAATTCTTCACCAAAATATTGTTGGATTAATTTTTCATATAAATTACATAAGCTTTCTGGATTTAATGGTTCCTCACGCTCCACCATCGCATGTGCTTCTTTTTCAAATTCCGCAAACATTGTTTGACGATAGACTGTACCTTTAAAGCCTTCCATATATTGGTTTAACAAAGCTAAACGATTCTTAGCTTCATGTTCATTTTCTAATAAATGCTCAATGAATAAATTCTCATTTACAGTAGAAGCTACTTCTGCAACAAACATCGTATAATCAGAATAATGTTGAGGTTGAGCCTTATGTGTATGATAGCTATGCATAGAATGGCCCATTTCATGCGCGATTGTAGAAACACTATCCAATGTACCTGTAAAATTCGTTAAAATAAATGGATTAGATTCATAACTACCACTCGAATATGCACCACTTACCTTACCTACATTAGGATAAACATCAATCCAACGATCTTTAAATGCAGAACGTACAAAAGAACTATATTCTTCACCCATTGGCTTTAAAGCTTCTAGTATTACTTCTTTAGCTTCATCATAGGTATAGGTTTTAGAACTAGCTCCAGCTAATGGTGTATAGACATCATAATAATGTAATTCATCCACACCAAGAATTCTTTTTCTTAAGGCAACATAGCGATGCATTAAGTCCATATGCTCATGCACAGTTTCAATTAAATTATCATAAACAGATTCTGGAATATTATCGATATCCATAGCCATAGCTCTGCTACTTGGATAATTACGTACTTTGGCTATTGCCGTACTAGCTTTCACATTACCATTATAAGTAGCCGCAAAGGTATATGCATGTTCCTTATATGCCTTATAGAATTCTAAAAAAGCATTTTTTCTCAATGTGCGATCTAAACTATTTTGTAGTAAAACGAAAGTAGAATTGGATAAATCATGTTCATTGCCTTCACTATCTTTTACTTTATTAAACTTCAAGTCCGTTTCCATTAAGGCACTAGATGTTTGTCTTGAAGACATCAAAGCTTCAGACAAAGTAGCCATAATCTTCTCTTCAGAAGCATTTAACATATGCTCCTTCTGTCTTAATAAATCTTGAAGTAAGAATGCATATTCTTTAAAATCATCATCCGCAATAAAGCCTTTTACTACTTCTTCATCCAATGCTAAGATTTCAGGAATCGCAAAGCTTGTTATAGCAGAAATTTTTGCATATAAACTATATGCTCTAGCTTGCATAGATGCCACTTGCATATCGCGCATATCTTCACTCATTCTACAATGCGCATAAGTAAATAAGTTACCCATGAGTATAGAGCCTTTGTTTTGTTTATACAAATACTCTAATAAGCACTCTTTATTTCCTAATTTCCCTTCATACTCTTTCGCTTCCGCGATATAGTCATCTAATTCTTGTAAGGATTTTTCCCAAGCTTCATCATTTTCAAATAAGCCACTTAAATCCCACTTATATTGCTCTTCAATTTCATTTCTTTCTTTTATTTGATTTGACATTTTTTTCACCTCATTGGCAATATTCTATCAGTGAACTACCCAAGGCTAAAGCACTTGGGCTTCTTGTTTCATAGCCTGATACTTAGTAGAGATAACTGAACTATCTTTACCAGAGGGTGTAAGCTCCACAAGACTATTCGCTCTATGTTCCATAGAGACGTTCTTTAGTGCTTCATCCAATATGGATTGAGCACTTTTTATATCTCTTGAAGGATGTGTATAGTTACAATGTTCACATTTATATATACGTTTATCAAGAGAGTGTCATATTATAGCATAAATCTATTCACATTTAAAGCGTAACAAAAGCGTGCTTTCATCCCAAGGCTGAAGGCTCAAGTGAAAACTTAAATTCCACTTCTAAAAGCGAATAAAAAAAGTGGAAACAAGTTGTACAGATACAGTGTTG
>JAFVFM010000167.1 GCA_017475415.1 Solobacterium sp. | reverse complement strand
TAAGCCAAAAGGAGAAGGAATATATAAAAGAAAAAGGAATGGCGGTTATCGAACAACATGCTTATGATTTTGTAGAGAAAAGAATAAGTAGTTCTTATATCGAAAATGATGGGAAACAAACACCAATGAAAGGGCATCCCGTATTCAAAGCTATGCATGCATGTGCTTGTTGCTGCAGAGGTTGCTTGGAAAAATGGTATAGAGTACCAAGAAATATAGAATTAAATGAGATACAAAAAAAGAAGATTGTGAATCTTCTTCTTGCGTGGATTGAAAAGGAATTAAGAGAATAGATTGTGGAACCATTTGAGTATTCTACCAATCCAACTCTTTTCTTTTGGGATTGTGACTGTGAAATCTTGTTCGTATAGAGAATATTGATCAGCTTGAATTGTTAAAGCACCTTGAATCTCTTTCTCTTTTGTTTCTGATTCAATTGAATCAGGAAGATTGAGATTTGTTTCAACGATTAAGTCATCTGGTAAATCATAAATGATTTCTTCTCCGCTAATGATAGGTATTGTTTCCGTTTCGAAGCGATGCTTGACTTGGATTTCTTTTAATGTTGTATTGCCCGGCAAGATGGTTGTTTTCTTCCAATGCGATAGGGCATTTAGAATATTCATCGTATCAATAATGTGCGAATGATCTAAGATATAGGTCATCGCTTGTGCATTTACAACAACTAAATCCATGCCATTTAACTCTGCCCAAGAAGTCATGCCATGTCCAGCTTCATTTGTGAAGCCGGTTTTCGCACCAATGAAGCCAGGTAAATAATAGCCTTCTTTTGTGATTTGCGCTTTTGAAGTGGATTTAAATTCGAGGCCTTCTGGGTTGTATATGGTTGGCGATGTGATATATGTTTCTTCTGAGAAGATCTTCGCAAAAGTAGGATTTTGTTTATTATAGGCCATAAGCTTAGCTAAATCTCTACATGTTGTATAATGCTCATCTTCATGTAAACCAGTAACATTTACATAATGTGTATTATCCATGCCCAATTCTTTTGCCTTTTGATTCATTAATTCTACATAGGCCTCAATACTACCCGCAATATGTAAGGCAATGGTATTAGAACAGTCCGCACCTGATGGTAAGGCAATACCATATAATAATTCTTCTACTGTAGGATTATCTCCAGCCACAAAGCCAGCAACAGATGCATTAGCTTCCTTTAATCCAACTAGAGCTTCTTCAGGTATCATAATATGTTCATTTAAATCAGGTAGATGTTCAATAGCGATAATAGCAGTCATCATCTTAGTCATCGATGCTGGATAGATGCGCCCATCAGCATTCTTATCCAATAATACCTGACCAGAACTTACATCAATCACAAAGGCATTTTGGCTAGTTAATTCGATATCAAGCATTGGTGTTTCAGCTTGAACTACCATAGATGTATTCCATAAGAATACAAATGTTAATAATATAGTTAATAATTTTTTCATACCCAAATATTATACAGTGTTTACCTGAAAATGGGATGGAAAAGGTTGTATAATTTGCTCGGTATGGGAAATCTTAAGATTGAATATTGGTTATATGGGCTAATCACAGTTATGGTTGTTGTTTTCATATGGTCCTTAATCTTTATGCATAAGAAGCCTAAATATAAAACAATAGCTAGAGATATCGTGATTGTATTTGCGTTACTCGCTTTTCTTTTCTTCGCTAAGAATTATCTATTCCAACGGAGGAATTATCATTTTAACATTGAAGAAATACCAGCTTACCAAAATGAAGCTTATGTAGAAATCAATCAAAATATACCTCTATTTTCAAAACAAGATTATTATTGGGAAGAAGGCAAATTACAATTTAGTGAATTGGATTCCTTAGGTAGATGTGGTATTGCTTATGCAAAATTAAATACTTCTTTATTGCCAAATAAAGAAAGAGAACCACTGCAAAAAGTTAAGCCTAGTGGATGGCAAACCATACGTTATGATGATCTAATTGAGGATAAGTATTTATATAATCGTTGTCATTTGATTGCTTATGAACTATCTTCAATCAATACAGAAATCAAGAATCTCATTACAGGTACGCGTTATTTAAATTTGAATATGCTTCCTTTTGAAAATGAAGTTGCCTATTATTTGCGTAAAGAAGGTAAGCCTGTTTTATATCGTGTTACGCCAGTTTTTGTGGGGGATGAACTAGTTGCGCGTGGTGTATTAATGGAAGCAGAGTCAATAGAAGATGATGAATTGTCATTTTGTGTTTATTTATATAATGTACAGCCAGGGATAGAAATCGATTATGAAACAGGTGAGTCGAAAAGAAAATAATGCTAAGAAGAGTCTGCAAGTGCTTATTTTATAGTGGTATGTCAGACCATAAGCTGAAAAAAGGGCTAAAAATAGGGCTTTTTTGAGTGTGGTGTATTGAAAAGGGCTAAAAATAGGGATAAAATAGAATACAGTTAAAGAAGGAGGCCTAAAAATGGCAGTTAAAGAATTAACAAAAAAAGTGTTAGCAGAAGACTTAGCAGCTAAATTTGGCATGACTAAGAAAGATGCAAAAGAAGCAGTAGATTATGTATTTGATCAAATCGGTACAACAATCAAAAAGGGTGGCGAAGCTAATATCAATGGTTTCGGTAAATTCTCTGTTGTAAAGAAAAAGGCTCGTATGGGTCAAAACCCATTCACAGGCGAAAAGATCAAGATTGCTGCTACTAAAGCTCCAAAGTTCAAAGCTAGCAAAACACTTAAAGATCTTGTTAAGTAATGAATTATGCGGACAATGTCCGCTTTTTTTTGTATAAAAAAAGAATAAGCTTTAGCTTACTCTTCAATATATACCTTCTTCATGATGATAGGTGTTGTAGGCTTATCACGTAAGTCAGTTTTACATCTTGCGATTTCATCTACTACATCTAAACCTTCAATTACTTTACCAAAGGCTGCATAGTTACCATCTAGGTGTGGAGCATCTTCATGCATAATGAAGAATTGAGAAGATGCACTGTTTGGATCCATTGCACGAGCCATAGAAATCACACCACGTTCATGTTTGATAGGGTTATCGAAACCATTAGATTTAAATTCGCCTTTAATATTTTCTTTAGAGCCACCCATTCCATTTCCGAGTGGATCACCACCTTGAATCATGAAACCTTTAATGACTCTATGAAAGCCTAAACCATCATAGAAGCCTTCTTTTACAAGCTTTGTAAAATTCTCTACTGTAATTGGGGCAGCCTCAGGATATAATTCTAATTTAATGATGCCACCATTATCCATTTCAATAATAACCATATATATGTCCTCCTATTATCTTAGATGCCAGATATCATTATTATAATCCAAGATTGTTCTATCGCTAGAGAAGAAACCACTCTTTGCGATATTTACTAAAGACTTACGCTTCCACCATGCACGGTTTTCGTAATCGTATAATACTGTTTCTTTTACCGCACAATACTCCTCTAAGTCTAATAAAGTCATAAACCAGTCTTTGTTGATGAGGTTATCTTGTAATTCTTTAAGCATTGCTTCATCACCGATTTCAAGCATTTCTTTCGATGTAATAAAATCAATTACTTCTTTGATGGAATGAGAACGTTCATAATAATCTCTAGCACGATAACCATTTGTATTATAGAGGTTAATGACATGGTCGCTTGATTTACCAAAGACATAGATATTATCATTGCCTACTAAATCACGAATTTCCACATTCGCGCCATCGGCTGTACCCAAGGTAACTGCACCGTTCAACATGAATTTCATATTACCTGTACCAGAAGCTTCTTTAGAAGCTAATGAGATTTGTTCAGAAATATCACATGCAGGGATGAGTAATTCTGCTTTGTGGATGTTATAGTTTGTAATCATCACAATCTTTAAATATTTAGATGCGACAGGATCATTGTTGATTAATTCTTGTAAGTTAAGGATTAAATGAATGATATTTTTTGCCATGATATAAGCAGGTGCTGCTTTACCACCGAAGATTACAGTAATTGGACGAGGTGGTAAGTGGCCTTCCTTAATGCGTAAATATTGATAAATTACCCATAAGGCATTCATTTGTTGGCGCTTATATTCATGCATACGCTTAATTTGGACATCGAATACAGAATCAGGATCTAAGTCAATCTTTTCTCTTTTCTTCACAAATTTTGCGAGGCGCACTTTATTATTGCGCTTAATTTCTTCTAAACGATTGAGAACATATTCGTCATCATAATAACGTAATAAGCCTTCTAATTGTGTAGCATCCTTTTTCCAACCTTCACCTAAGAGTTCTGTAATTAATGCGGCAAGTTCTGGGTTGCTGTGCATAATCCATCTACGGAAGGTAATACCATTTGTTTTGTTGTTGAATTTATGAGGATAGATTTGATAAAAAGGATTCAATTCTTGATGTTTTAGAATTTCTGTATGTAAAGCAGCTACACCATTAATAGAATTACTGAAGTGCATATCCATCTTAGCCATATGAACTCTTTTATCAGGATCAATAATAGATAAGTTACTATTGTGATTATATTTATTATCTACTGCATAATCTAAGCCTTCGATAATTGGAATTAATTGTGGTACAACTTCCTCTAAGTAGGATAGTGGCCATTTTTCTAATGCTTCTGCTAGGATGGTGTGGTTTGTATAAGCACATACATTTGCCACGATACCAGCAGCTTCTTTTAAAGTAATGCCTTCCTTCATTAATAAACGAATTAATTCAGGAATCACTAAAGATGGATGTGTGTCATTAATTTGGATGCTGACATGTTTTGGTAAGTCATAAATACTATGACCTT
>JAFVFM010000166.1 GCA_017475415.1 Solobacterium sp. | reverse complement strand
TGTTTCACGCGTAATGCATATTGAGCCTCCGCCAATACCTACTTTCACAAAGTCAGCACCACAATCAGCTAAATAACGGAAGCCTTCTTCATCGACTACATTACCTGCACCTACTTTAATGGAATCACCATATTTATCTTTGATCCATTTAAGGGTTTCTCCTTGCCACTGTGAATAGCCATCTGATGAATCTATAACTAAGCAATCTACTCCTGCTTCTACTAAAGCTGGTACTCTTTCTTCATAATCTCTTGAATTAATACCAGCACCAACTAATAAACGTTTTTCACCATCCAATAATTCATTTGGATTTTCTTTATGGCTATCATAATCTTTACGGAAAACAAGATATACCAAATTATCTTGGTCATCTACTATAGGTAATGTATTTAATTTATGATCCCAAATTAAATCATTACATTCAGATAATGTTGCATTCACATTGGCTACAATTAATTTCTCTCTTGGTGTCATGAAATCTTTTACTTTTTCTTCGCCAGTCATTCTAGAAATACGATAATCACGGGATGTAACTAAACCTAATAATTTGCCATTACTTTTCCCATTATCGGTTACAGCCATAGTAGAATGACCTGTTTTTTCTTTTAATGCTAGGATTTCATTTAAGGTCATTTCAGCAGTAATATTTGAATCACTTACGACGAAACCCGCTTTATAATTTTTTACTTTTGCGACCATTTTCGCTTGTGATTCAATAGATTGTGAACAAAAAATAAAAGACATTCCTCCTTCTTTCGCTAATGCAACAGCTAATCGATCATCCGAAACAGATTGCATTACAGCAGATACCATAGGAATGTTGAGTGATAACGAAGCCTCTTCCCCTTTTTTAAAACGAACAAGAGGTGTTTTTAAAGATACATTACTTGGAATATGTTCTTTTTTTGTTAAACCAGGTACTAAAAGATATTCACTAAATGTACGACTTGGTTCTTTAAAATATGTAGCCATCTTTGTCTTCCTTCCTTTAATTTTACTTATTATAACAAACTAAAACTTAAAGTAAAGAAGCCCTTATGGTATAATTCCAAAGATAGAGGACAAAATTATGAAACTAAAAAACAGTTATTTTTTCACATTAAGAGAAGATGTAAAGGATGAAGATTCTGTATCATCTAATTTATTAGTTAGAGCAGGCTTCATTAAAAAGAGTTCTTCAGGTGTATATATGATGTTACCACTTGGATTAAGAGTAATGAATAAAATCAACGCTATTATTCGTGAAGAGATGGATGAAACAGGCTGTCAAGAATTATTAATGCCAGCTTTGATCCCAGAAGACATCTATGTCGCTAGTGGTAGACGTGAAGGCTTTGGCTCAAGTATGTTTTCTTTAAAAGATAGAAAAGGCCAGAATTATGTATTAGGCCCAACGCATGAAGAATTATTCGCTATCGCAGCGAAAATGAAAATACGTTCTTATAAAGATATGCCCTTCTCTTTATACCAAATCCAAACGAAATATAGAGATGAACCTAGACCTCGCTATGGCTTAATTCGTGTAAGAGAATTCCAAATGAAGGATGCTTATACATTTGATGTGGATGAAGCAGGCTTAGATATAGCCTATCAAAAACAATTCAATGCCTATAAGAATATTATGGATCGCTTACATTTAGATTATAAAATTGTACGTGCGGATACAGGTGTTATGGGTGGTTTGTTATCTGAAGAATTCCAAGCTATTACTCCATTAGGTGAAGATACTGTCGTATTATGTGAAGGTTGTGATTATGCAAGTAATTTAGAAGTATCTGAATGCATTTCAAAGGCAAGTGAAGAAATCGAAAAGGAATATGAATTAGTAGAAACTCCTCATTGCGCTACAATTGATGAAGTAAGTGAATATTTACAAGTAGATAAAAAGAAAACTGTAAAAGCCTTACTGATGAGCGTAGATAAAGAATTAGTCATATTCTTTATTCGCGGTGACCGTGATTTAAATGAAAATAAAGTATTAAAGCTATTACATGCAAAAGAACTCGCCTTTGCGGATGATGCATTAATCGCAACAAGTAATGCCGTAGCTGGTTTC